>CAUVRW010000026.1:0-8617 GCA_963554425.1 uncultured Veillonella sp. | reverse complement strand
TAGAGGAGGTAGTATGGATATACAAACTGAATACAGTTCTATTGAAATTACTGCTGCCGTTCTCATTCTTATCTTATTAGGTATTATTTTCTATTTGAATTGGCAACTAGCCATGTTGGCTTGTATCGTGGTGATCGCTGCCTATTTATATGTGGGACGAACCATTCGCCGAGGACGACATCTTAGAAAAGCTCAATTTGACTGTATGGCAAAAGGGATTACACAGGCATCGACCTTTGCATTACAAAATTTACCCGTAGGGATTGTTATCATTGATGAACACAATGTGATCTGCTGGAGTAATAGCGTATTTAGAGATTGGTTACCTAGTGATTCCGATAAAACAATAAAATTAAGTGGATTTATTCCTACTTTGCGGATTGATAAATATTGGGGCAAGTCGGGATTCTTTCACGAAGAAATTGATGGTAAATATTACCGTGTATTATATAAAACGTTGGTAGCTCCGAAGTCTAATTATTCCGATGTTAATAGCGATGAACTAGAATCGTATATGGCATTTTATTTTGATGACATAACAGACATCGAAGTGGAGAAACAAAAAGCGATTTCTATGTTACCAGCTCTTGGCTTTATTGCTATGGATAATATTGAAGATTTGCGTTCTGGTTTGAGTGATATTGAATATACGCAATTATGGTCTGATATGAATCGCTTGATTGTAACGGAAATTGACAAGCATGACGGATTTATACGAAATGCTACAGAAGATACGTATACCTTCAGTATTAGTAAAGCAGCTATGTTGCACATGATGGAGTCGAAGTTTAGCATATTAGATAAAATTCGGGCCTTAACTACATCGAAACATATTCCTCCAACTATCAGTATGGGCATTGCTTTAACAGAAGATACTGTAAAAGTACAAGGGGAAAAGGCAAAATCAGCCTTAGAAATCGCTTTAGGGCGTGGCGGTGACCAAGTTTGTGTATATCATGGTGAGGAAGTAAAATTCTTTGGTGGGAAGTCATCAGGGAATGAAAAGAATACACGTGTTCGTGCTAGGGTCGTATCTCATGCATTGCATGAAATCATGTTGGATTCTGATCGCGTGCTTGTGATGGGTCATGATCGAGAAGATTATGATAGTATTGGTGCTTCTGTAGGCGTAGCAGCGATGGCAAGAGCCCTTAATAAACCAGTGCATATTGCCTTGAGTTCACATCCTACAGCAGTTCGTAAATTAGTAGAAGTACTGGTAGAACATCCAGATTTTCAAGGTCTAATTATTGATGAAGAAGAAGCAGCTCAGTTTGTAACAGATAATACTGTGGTCATCGTGACCGATGTGCATCGGTCTGAAATGGTAGCCGCTCCATCAGCGCTGAAAAAAGCAAATCGCCGTGTTGTCATCGACCATCATAGACGGGGCTCAGATTTTATTGAATCGCCATTATTAACGTATTTAGAGCCTTCTACGTCATCTACTAGTGAACTGGTAACAGAGTTAATTCAATATTTCCCAGAACATGTAGAGATTAAGCATATTGAAGCTAGTGGTTTATATGCAGGTATTGTAGTAGATACAAAAAACTTTGTGGTCCAAACAGGGGCACGTACCTTTGAAGCAGCCTCTTTCTTGCGCCGATCAGGAGCAGATGTATCCTTAGTACGACACTTATTTATGGATAGTTTTGAAGGTATGCGTATACGTTCTGCTATGCTAGCTTCTGCAGAAGAAATAGAAAATATGGCTTTTACAGAGGCACCGCAAGATGCGAAGAATGCAACAGTGATAGCAGCTCAAACAGGTGATAAATTAATTACGCTAGAGGGTATTGAAGCTAGTTTTGTATTTTATGTATTGCCAGATGGTGGCATTGGAGTCAGTGCTAGGTCACAAGGCAAGTTAAATGTACAATTAATTATGGAAGCTGTTGGTGGCGGAGGTCATCGTACCGTGGCGGGTGCTCAAATTTACAATATGTCTATGAAAGAGGCACGCCAATGGGTGACTGAAGTGGCCGTATCCCATATGACAGAATTACAAAAAGAAGTTAAGGAGGAATTATCATGAAAGTAATTTTATTAGAAGATGTTAAAAAAGTTGGTAAACGTGGCGAAATCGTAGAAGTGTCTGAAGCTTACGGCCGTAATGTATTGATTAAAAAAGGCGTAGGTCTTGAGGGTACGCCACAAAACTTAAACAATGCAAAACAAAAATTAGGTGCTCAAGCCCATAAAAAACAAGTGGACTCTGATGAAGCTACTGTATTGGCTAGCCAATTGTCGAAAGTATCTGTTACAATCCCAGTAAAAATGGGTGATGGTGGCCGTGTATTCGGTTCTGTAACAGGTAAAGATATTTCTGATGCATTGCAAGCGCAAGTAAAAGTTGATGTGGATAAAAAGAAAATTGACTTAAAAGAGCCAATCAAAACATTGGGTACTCATGAAGTGTTAGTTCGAGTGCATCCAGAAATTACAGCTAAGATTACTGTGGAAGTAGTTGCAGGTTAATAGAGAGAGGGGCTAGGCCCCTCTTTTTTGGTATAGGTATGTGTAATTGTGAATCGGGAGAATAGTATGTCAGGAAGGATACCACCGCACAGTATAGAGGCAGAACGAGCCGTACTAGGAGCGATTTTGCTAAATAAAGATGCCTTTGATGCAGTCAGCTCTATTGTAAAAGCAGAAGATTTCTATAGCGATAATCATCGTGTCATTTATGAAGCGCTCGTAAGCATTGTAGGGAAAAATCAACGTGCAGACTATGTGTTATTATCTGAAGAGTTGAAAAAATCTCAGAAATTAGAGGCTGTAGGGGGAATTCTGTACCTTACGAACTTGACTACAGATATTGTAGATGCTTATAACGTAGAAGACCATGCAAAAATTGTAAGAGATAAAGCTCATTTGCGTAAATTAATCCATGTGGCAAATGCAGTGGAATCCATGGCTTATCGAGAAGAAGAAGAGACGGAAGATATCGTCAATCGAGCAGAACAAATGGTTCTCGATGTGAGTGGTACTACCAAAGGAGAGTCTTCTTTTAGTGCTATGCGAGACGTAGTCTATGAAACCATTGATCGCATTAATGAACTACAACGACATAAAGGGATATTGACGGGCGTATCAACAGGATTTAAAGATTTAGATAACTTGACTAGTGGCTTGCAAAAATCGGATTTAATTTTAGTAGCTGCTCGTCCTTCTATGGGTAAAACAGCATTTACATTGAACATTGCTCAAAATGTAGCGATGAAATCAAAGAAAAATGTAGCCTTTTTCTCTCTAGAAATGTCGAAGACACAACTTGTTGCCCGTGTGTTGGCAGCGGTAGCTGGCATTAACTCTGGTCGTATTCGGAATGGCCAGCTTAGCCAAGAAGATTGGGGGAAAGCCATTAATGCTTTGAATGATTTAGCAGAAGCTCCATTATATATTGACGATACATCTGGGTTAACGCCGCAGTTAATGAAGAAAAAGTTGCGCCGTTTAATTCAAGAACATGGTGAACTAGGCTTGGTAGTAGTAGACTATATTCAGCTTATGGAAAATGGCGGTAAAAAAATGGCGGACAATCGCCAACAAGAAGTATCTGCCATTTCTCGACAATTGAAAATCATGGCACGGGAGTTTAATGTACCATTGATTGCGCTGTCTCAGTTGAGTCGTGGTGTGGAAAGCCGGGCAGACAAAACGCCAATGCTAAGCGATTTGCGTGAATCTGGCTCTCTAGAACAAGATGCGGATATTGTAGCGTTCTTGAATCGTGAGAACTATCAAGATACAGAAGATACTAGTGATGGTGTAGAAACGCAGGTTATTATCCGTAAGCACCGTAATGGGGAATTAGGAATTGTAAAATTATGGTTTGAAGGGGCATATACACGATTTAGAGATTTAGCCTATCGTGAAGATGATCCTGGTATGTAATGAGAGGAGAGAGACTATGAGAAACACTTGGAAACACATACTTTGTGTAGGTGCATTGACTATGGGTATCGTATCAGTAGGAACACCTGAGGTACATGCTAGTGGCATTTGGGAAGCTCTTGGTAAAAGTGTGCTAGGAGGGATTTCTGTGCATCAACATTTGAGCAACCTAGATAATACTGAGCAAGGGCAACAAGAGATGCTAGAAAAAACAAAAGATCGTACGGGCGTGTATGATAATTATACTTACCAAATGCGAGCGAAGCGCATTGTAGATGAACTTTCAAAATCACCACATGTAAAGCGTAGTTATGTAGTCTATGTAAATCCAGATGAAGATTTCAATGCATTTATGACCTTTGGACGTGTTATGTCTATTAATAAAGGGACTATGGATTTACTAGATGATGATGCGCTGGCTTATGTTATTGGTCATGAATTGAGCCATGGAGAGCACAAAGATTTAGTGAATGGTGCTAAAAAAAGCAGTATTTTAACCACTGTGATTGGAGCAGCTACCTTCAATTCTGGAGATTTAGGGCAAATTGCAGCGGGACTTACTGGCAAATACTTAGATAGTCAAGTGTTCACTATGTCGCAAGAGAAGAATGCAGATGAATTAGGCTTTAGCATTTTGGCAGATTCTTCATATAATGTAGGTGGGGCAGCTCTTGCCATGGAAGTTATCAAAAATAAATATGGCGATACCTATCGTGAAGGATTTGGTAAAATTTTAAATCCTAATGATCATCCGAAAACATCACAACGGGTATTAGACAATTTGCAACGCTTATACGTGTATTCAGGAAATCATGTGAAAGTAGAACAACAAACAGTATTCATCAATGGTAAGCCTGTCTATGAAGGAACGACAAAGGGAAATTATACGGCTCCAATGCGCGCTTATTTGGTGGCAGGTAAACTAGCTAGACTGTATCATGATAATGCTATTGGTGGTGCCCGTGTAGATGGTTCTACCGTGGCGATTAGTACAACTAATATCGTGACTATGCCAACATACGATGCTGCATTTCAGATTGCGAAACAAATGAATGCAGCCATCAGTGATGAGTCAGGTGTTGTAGCAGATAAAAAAGTAAATAAAAAAGATAAGAAGGATAAAAAAGACAAAAAAGATAAAAAAGATAAAAAAGATAAAAAAGAGAAGCAAGAGAAACAAGATAATAAATAATAAAAATAAGGATACATACAACTAATCGTTATAGTAAACTATACATCATCTCCATGTTATCGATGGATATCGATAGAGAAGAACGATAAATATAGATTTTCTTTCATGGAATTCGATATGCAAGTATAGGAAAATGAAGTTATGATGAAGAAAAAAGATGAGGTATAACTAAAAGTAATGATTGGTTTACCCACTGAAATAGCTACTTTTTAAGAAAAATATTAATAAAAACAATTAATTTATCTCTTAACTATGCATATATGATAAGGGTAAAATGCTGATAAATAGGGGATTTCTATTCCATGTGGTGTACATGTGTGCTATAATTTACGTATCAAGAGTCGTGACCACCTATAGAGGAGTACAGGCGATGTCACACATATTTTTTAGTTAGGGAAAGAGGTTTTAACGATGGGAAATTTTGTTTACATCCAAGAAGAAAAACTTAACGCATTCTGTCAAGATGCATTTGAAGGATTTGGCTTCAGCCCTGAAGAAGCTAGCATCATTAAAGACGTATTGATGATGTCCGACATGTACGGTATCCAATCCCATGGTATGCAACGTGTAGTTCGTTACCACAAAGGTATTGAAAAAGGTCTTATCGACATTAAAGCAAAACCAGAAGTGGTATTCGAAACTCCAGTATCCGCAGTTGTTGAAGGTCATGACGCAATGGGTCAATTAGTTGGCCATTTCGCTATGGAATTAGCAATTAAAAAAGCTAAAGAATCCGGTATCGGTATCGTATCTGCTCGTAACTCTAACCACTATGGTATCGCTGGTTACTATGCTGATCTTGCTTTAAAAGAAGGCTTAATCGGTTTCTCTTGCACTAACTCTGAAGCAATCATGGTTCCTACATTTGCTCGTAAAGCAATGCTTGGTTCCAACCCAATTGCGTTCGCAATGCCTGCTGAACCATACAATTTCTTCTTCGACGCTTCTACAACAGTAGTAACTCGTGGTAAATTAGAAATGTACAACAAATTAGGTAAAGAATTACCTAACGGTTGGGCATTAAATAAAGACGGTAAAGCATCTCAAAATGCTAGTGAAGTATTAGGTAATATCTCTGACCACGTTGGTGGCGGTATCATGCCTTTAGGTGGCAACACTGAACAATTAGGTTCCCACAAAGGTTATGGTTACGGTATGCTTTGCGAAATCTTCGCATCCATCTTCTCTCAAGGTGGTACATCCAATAAATGTATGACTGGTGGCCGTTCCAACATTTGTCATGGTTTCATGGCTATTAACCCAGCTATCTTCGGTAACCCAGAAGATGTTAAAAAACACTTCTCCACATTCTTACAAGAACTTCGTGAAGCTCCTAAAGCTGAAGGTGCTGAACGCATCTACACTCATGGTGAAAAAGAAGCAGAAGCTATCGAAGTTTGCCGTAAAGAAGGTATTCCAGTTATCGACAAAACTGTGGCAGAATTGTTCGACGTATGTAACTTGTTGAAATTGGACCCTAAAAAATACTTCGGCGACTATGAACCACCTAAAGCAGTTGCATCTAACTACTAATTAGCAGTTCATTAGCTGACAATTACAAATCTTTATCGATGCAGAATCAGTAGTTTTGTATCCCTAAGGAATACTTCTTAGAGACTGGTAACAGTCAACATCTTTGAACATATGAGAGAGGGAATCTGTGGATTTCCTCTCTTTTTGTTTATACCACACTGTGCGTATGCTAGAATTTGAATTACAGTGATTCATACTATAGAAAGGGATTGTTAATATGGATATATTTTTAGCAGTCTTGCCGATCCTATGGCTTATCGTAGCGTTGGCAATTTTAAAAATGCCAGCATGGAAAGCATGTTTGGCAGCAGCAATTGGTACATATATTTTAGCGGTTTTCTATTATGGAGAAAATGCTTATATCATGTATACAGGGGCTATGGAAGGTGTGGCTCTTGCAGTTTGGCCAATTCTTTTGGTTATTACAGCAGCCATCTTCACATACCAATTAGTAGTTCATACAAAAGCTATGGATACAATTAAAATTATGTTGTCTTCCGTAACTAGCGATATGCGTATTTTAGCATTATTGTTAGCATGGGGCTTTGGTAACTTTATGGAAGGTATGGCAGGTTTCGGTACAGCCGTTGCAATTCCAGCAGCGATGATGGTAGCGGTAGGCTTTGATCCATTGAAATCTATCTTGGCTTGCTTAGTAGCGAACTCTGTGCCTACTACGTTTGGTTCTATTGCGATTCCAACAACTACATTGGCATCTTTAACTGGTTTACAACCAGCTGAATTAGGTACATTCATTGCAGCGCAATTATTCATTTTAAATGTAGTGACTCCACTCTTTATTGTTGGTATTATTGCTGGTGGCGTGAAAGCAATTAAAGGTGTATTTGTACAAACTTTAATAGCTGGTTTAGCATTAGCTGTTCCTGAGTTATTAATTAATATGTATGCAGGTGGTCCAGAACTTGCTGTTATGGGCTCCTCTATTGTTATCATGGCTGTTATTATAGCTATTGCAAAAATTATGCCTGTAAACGACCCAGAATATAAAGTCGATATGGGAGCAAAAAAAGTATCTGCTAAAGAAGGCTTGATTGCAGCATCTCCATTCATCTTGATCTTTATCTTGTTGATTGGTACATCTAAATTGGTGCCAGCTGTGTATAATGCATTGATGGTGTTTAAAACATCTGTACCTATCCATGCAGGTGTGAATGCAAAACCTTACACATTCGTTTGGATTGCAACACCTGGTATCATGATTTTCATCTCCGCTTTGATTGGTGGTTTCATCCAAAAAGCTGGTCTTGGAACTCAAAAATATGTATTAACAAATACATTTAAAACATTAAAATTAACATATGTAACAATTATTTCTGTAGTAGTAACTGCTAAATTGATGACATACTCTGGTATGACTGGTATGATTGCAAATGCATTAGTAGCGGCAACAGGATCTATGTACCCTGCATTTGCGCCTGTAATTGGTGCGTTAGGTGCGTTCTTGACTGGCTCTGGTACAAATGCAAACGTATTGTTTGGACCATTGCAAACAGCAGCAGCTCATCAATTGACTCCTGGTCATGATACATTAGCATTGTGGTTGGCAGCAACTAACTCTGGCTCCGCTGGTGTTGGTAAAATGTTTTCTCCACAAAGTATTGCCATTGCGATTGGTGCCGTAGGTCCTGCTTTGAATACATTTATCGAAGAAAACAAAATCGATGCACAAAAAGCTGACCAATTACGTCATTCCATCGATGCAAGTTCTATCATGGTTCATGTAGCTAAATACTTCTTGTTATACTTAGTTATTTCTGGTATTTTTGCTTACTTCGGTCAAGAATTCTTCCCACAATTGGAAGGTATCTTAACAATGGTTAAGCACTAATTACTATCTAGCATACTAAAACAGATAAAGAGACAACATTTCGGTGTTGTCTCTTTTTGTATTTATAGCGTTTATATAATTTAAAATAGTTTTTACGATGATATATCAATATTGGGGCTCTTTGTCAAATGTGGGAATATATG
>CAUVRW010000025.1:0-8709 GCA_963554425.1 uncultured Veillonella sp. | reverse complement strand
ATATTATTGTACTGTATGTTCGATACAAATACTATATATACCAATCACCTATGCTCATTAGAAAGCATCCGTTTTGATTTTCTACTATCTGTTAGATTGTTTATATAATCATAAGTATTCTTACTATAATTTTCTGAACTTTAACTAATACGTATATCGAGTATACAAAAAGAAAAGCTGAATCTAAGATCCAACTTTTCTCTCACTGTCTACTATAGTATTGTAATAGTATGTATATCCGTACTTTATAATACTTTACTACAGACTAAGCGTTATTAGCATTAGCCCTATCAATAGGCGCCAGATATCTATCCCTTGCCACGGATACGTCGCAATTCTTCTTCTGTAATTGGTGTATCTCCTTGCAAGGTTTGTGTGGCTGTGTCATCCCCTTCTAGCATTTCGATAAAGATAGCAATCCCATGATCCGATAAATGATGGCTTTTATCACCATGATCATGCTCTAAAGAGTGCTTCATATTCTCCGCAATACGATGGACAAAATTCCATTGCTCATCGGTGTAGCTTTCAATACGGCTAGCAATTTCCTTCCAATTGCTCAAAAGCAACCGTGTGAGGGGTCTGTATAAATCACCGCCTACAAATTCCATAATATCTACAGCACATTCAATGCTGTCCTCATCGATACCATAACCATTCATCTCATTTTGGTCCACCACATAGTCATATAATTGTTGTCTGGTCATGGCCTATTGTTCTCCTTTGTCAAAGAGGGCATTAGCAAATTCTTTTGCATTGAAAGGACGTAAGTCATCCATCTGCTCACCCACGCCAATCCAACGTACAGGAACGCCTAACTCTTCTTTAATAGAGATAACCACACCACCTTTAGCGGTGCCATCTAGTTTGGTTACCACAATGCCTGTTACAGGCACAGCTTCGCCAAATAATTTTGCTTGGCTTACTGCATTTTGACCTGTAGTACCATCAAGTACCAATAAGGTTTGATGCGGTGCCCCTGGGATTTGTTTATCCGCTACACGACCAATTTTTTTCAATTCTTCCATAAGGTTGACTTTCGTATGTAAACGCCCTGCTGTATCTACAATCACTAAGTCCGCTTCTTTCGCAATAGCTGATGCACAAGCATCGAACACCACTGCTGCCGGATCAGCACCTTCTTTATGCTTTACAATGGATACACCTACACGGTCCGCCCAAATGGATAATTGTTCCGATGCAGCGGCACGGAATGTATCCCCTGCGGCAATAATGACCTTTTTACCTTGTTCTGCATAATAATGGGCCAGCTTAGCAATGGTTGTTGTTTTTCCAACACCATTCACACCCACTACCAAGATGACTTCTGGTTTATGAAGCTCCAACACTTCCTCTTGAGCTCCTAACATTTCTGTAATGCGTTCTTCCATAAAAGGCATCACTTCGCTAGTGTTGTTGATAATTCCTTCTGTAACACCACGGCGGATTTCTTTCATTAAATACGTCGTTGTCTTAGGCCCTAAATCACCAGTCAGCATGGTCGCTTCTAAATCATCTAAGAAATCATCATCGATTTCAGCATAGCCGATAACGATGGTTTCTACTTTTTTTACAAAATTATTTTTTGTCTTTTCTAAGCCCGCTTTCACACGGTCAAAAAAACTAAATGCCATAATCGCTGTCCTCCTTTACTTCGTCAAAGGCTACTGTTAATAGACGTGACACACCTCGTTCCACCATAGTCACCCCTTGTAAGACATGGGCTGATTCCATGGTCCGCTTACGATGGGTTACCACGATAAATTGAGTGGCATCCCCTAAATTATGCAAATAGTGGCTAAATCGTTCCACATTCGCATCATCTAACGCAGCGTCTACTTCGTCAAGTACACAGAATGGAGCAGGTCGATAATCTAGCAGCGCAAAGAGCAAGGCTATAACTGTCAACGCTCGTTCCCCACCAGATAACAAGCTTAATTGTTGGCGCTTCTTTCCTGGCGGTTGAATGTAAAAGTCGATGCCACTTTCCAAAATAGAGTCTGGATTGGATGCCACGATTTGCGCTGAACCTCCCCCAAACAATTGAGAGAATACATATTGGAATTTCTCACGAATTACAGTAAGTACATCTTGCAACTGTTCAGACATAGCCCCATCAATTTCAGCGATGACCCCTTCTAATTGTTCTTTAGCTATCACCAAATCTTCTTTTTGCGCATGATAGAATGCTAATTTTTCTTCCGCTTCTTCATATTCTGCAATAGCATTAGGATTGATAGCACCTAAGCTTTCAATTTGTCTTACCAAGTTCACCTGTTGTTGTTTCCACTCATTTACAGAGCCACCTAAGTGTATATTCTGTGCCTCTTGTTTAGTATACCCTAAAGCGCCTAATTGTTCCAATGCTTGTTCGCCTTGTAATTGATATTTTGTTAAGCCCTCTTGTAAGTCTACTAGTTTCTTCTGCACAATTCGTTGTCGCTGTTCTTTTTGATTTCGTTCTTCTTGTAATTGGTTTAATTGCAACTCCCAAGTGCGTACTTTGTCTTGGCCACCTTTACGAGATTCTCCAATGGTGATGACTCGTTTTTCTATAGCTTGTTTTTCTGATTCTAATGTTAAAACAGGTCCACCACCTAAGCGTATGACATCTTCACGTAATTGGCTAATTCGATGATCTAAGTTTTCAATCTCTACTTTCTTATCTCTCATATATTGTTCGATTTGAGCTAGTTCTTTTTTGCTTTGCTCTAACAATAATCTAGATTGTTCCCAGCGTAAGCGTATTCCTTGTAACGTTTCATGTTGCTCACGCTCTTGTTCTTGTAAAGTTTGCTCTTGAGACACTAAGGTTGTGACTTGCTCTTGATGTCCTTCACGGTTTTCCAACTGTGAAAGCTCACCTGCCAGCTTTTTAATTGTCTCTCCTAATGTATTTTGCTTTTCTTTAGCTTTTTGTAGTTCCTCATCATAGGTCTGCGCCATTCCACTTAAGTTAGCTTGCTCACCTTGGGATCGCTGCTGCTCTTGTTGTAAGCTACGCAACTGCAATTCTTCTTGTTCATAGGTTTGGCGTAATTCCTTACCAGACTGTGTCAAAGTTTCAATTTCTTTGTCTAATCCTTGTAAAGACTGTGTTAACTCCTGTGCTTTGTCACGTAATGTACGAATATCTTGCTGTAATGTATCTTGCTCTTCTTTACGAGATAAAATCGATACTTTTTTACGTTTTGTCGCCCCGCCCGTTAAGGCACCACCTGGTTGCAATTGCTCTCCTGTTAAGGTAACAATCCGCAATTGTTGATGGTATTCTTTTTGCAACGCCAATCCATGGTCCAAAGTATCTACAATCAATGTGCGTCCTAATAGTTGATTAAACACACCTGTATATTGTGTATCAAATTGAATACAGTCTACACCAAGTCCCAGTACATAAGGAGATTGTAACGCTTTATGATCAAGTCGTTTTCCCTTTACCATATCCATTGGTAAGAACGTAACACGACCACCTTGTGTGCGTTTTAAGTATTGCACTGCTTCAGAGGCAATCTTTGCAGTGTCCGTTATTACTTGATGGATAGCTCCACCTAAGGCAGTTTCAATGGCTACTAAGAACTTTTCTTCCACTGTAAATACATCACCAATAGCTCCACGAATATGAGAAGACCACGTTTCTTTTGCTTGTAACACATGTTTTGTTCCATCCAAATAGCCTTCGTGTAGCTCTTCCCAACTATGTAGCAGTTCCAAGCGCCCCTCTTTAGATTGCAGTGTTCTTTGTATGTCTACTAATTCCTGATTATTTTGTCGACGTGCATCCTCTAACTGTTGTAAAGATTGACGGGCTCTTTGCAATCCTTCTTGTGCTTCATTGACAACCTGTTGCTGTTTTTCTAACTGTGCTTTTACCTGTGTCATAGATTGCTCTAAATCTTGTAAGGTAGCTTGTAAGCGTTGCGCATCATCTTTCTTTTGTGTCTCTAACTCTTCGGCTCTTGCTAGTTGATGGCGAGCTTCTTCCAACTCACGCACCACACTGATATGACGCTCATGAGCCTGTTGCTCAGCAACGCGCATACTATCTAAATTAGCCTTTACCTGACTAAGCATATCTCGGGTACTTTGTAGATGAGATTCAGCTTGTTTCACCTCTTCTCCAATGGATGTTAATGTGCTTTCCTGGTCCTTCAAGGATGCAAAGTCTAGGTCATATTGTTGCTCTTTCTCCTTAATTTCTTTTTTCCAAGCTGCTAACTGTTTTTCCCCATCTTTTAACTCTGCCACCATATTAGCTTCTTTTAAACGAGCTACTTCAATCTGTCCTGTCAGCTCTCCTAGTTTGCCTTGCAGGGTAGCATATTCATCTTCCATACTTTGTTGAGTTTCACGAAATGCTTGCAATTCATTTTGTGTAGCCTTATAGGACTCTTG
Source organism: uncultured Veillonella sp. (assembly GCA_963554425.1). Lineage (GTDB taxonomy): Bacteria > Bacillota > Negativicutes > Veillonellales > Veillonellaceae > F0422. The sequence continues at coordinate 4,317 of CAUVRW010000025.1, read as the reverse complement.
GATTGTATCTAAAGTAGATTCTAATTCTTCTTGCTCACGAAGATAGGATAAGTTTTCATTCTCTTGTCGAGTAAATAGACGATCTGCTGTTTTATAATCATGAAATGCAATGGCCCCATCATAGCTGCGTTTCTCTTGTGATAATGTATTGTACTCACGTGTTACATTAGCCTTTGCTTCTAATTCCACTAATTGATCTCCAAGAGTACTCATTACATCATCTAAGCGTTCCATATTACGCTCTGTACTATTGATGCGTCGAATGGCATCTTCTTTATTCATTTTAAAGCGAGAAATACCTGCCACATCTTCAAAAATTAAGCGCCGTTCTTCTGGTTTACTATTCAAGATAGCATCGATACGATTTTGTCCGATAATGGCCATAGAATCTTTGCCTAAGCCAGTATCAGCTAATAATAGATGAATATCTTTCAACCGGCAATTTCTCTTATTGATTTGGAACTCACTTTCACCATTTCGATACATACGGCGTGTGATAACTACTTCAGCCAATTCTTTACCCAAAGTGCCATCAGTATTATCAAAGATTAAGTTTACCTCTGCCGTATTGTGCGGACGACGAGCTTCTGTGCCAGAAAAAATAATATCTTCTGCTTTTTGTCCACGTAAATGGCGCACATTTGATTCCCCTAAAACCCAACGAATCGCATCAGTAATATTACTTTTACCACTACCATTAGGGCCTACAATCCCAGTCATGCCTGGAGAAAAAGACACTACAGTTTTATCAGCAAAGGATTTAAATCCTTTCATTTCTAGTCGCAATAATTGCATGACTGCTTCCTTTCTATATAAATAGGTAGATTCTAAAATTATACAATGTCTATAGTTTTCGTTTTATACTTATACCTATGTTCCACACCTTATCACATACTATCTATATAAAACATGAGTCAATCCACTGTTATATAACCGCAGGAGTCCCATTAAAGACCCAAGCTATATAATACATCATCTATCGTGACATGCACGATTCCAGTATGGTTATCTTCCGCTTTTTGTTTCCAAGCCCATTCTATCTGCCTATATTCCTGCCCAAAGTACTCTATATTTCTATTCTTCAATCCACGTACTTTTGATGTGAAAGACCTTGGATATTCTACGATAACCTTATGAATCACACCAAACACTTCTAGGTGATCTTCTACTGTTTGCTGGATCTGCTGGCGCCATTCATAGTTCACCACTAATTCCCCAAACGCAGGTGCATAGGGTCCTCCTACAATGCCACGACCAGCATCAAAATCTTCTGTACTTTGTAATCCTACACGTATAATCTGTGTGCCTTTACGTTCTAAATAAGATTTTAAAAAAGCACTATATGCTACCGCTTGTTCTATGGTTAACGGTACATAACTACCTTGACGCACACGATCAGCTAGTTCTGTATCTTCAATGACAATCACAGGATAAATACGACACACATCCGCCTGTAATTGTCCTGCTTTCACCGCCGTATTTACTAAAGTCGTCCACGTCTCTCCTGGTAATCCAGGAAGTAACTGTATGCCTAGTGTCATACCTTGTTCTCGAATCATTTTACAAGCCTGTTCAACATCCTCTACCGTATGCCCTCGTTTAGCCTCCACTAGCATGGACTCCTCTAATGTTTGTACCCCTAATTCAATGGTCCGTACACCACTCTCGTAAAGCTCTGCCAGTCGTTCTACTGTTATGGCATCTGGTCTCGTAGATAATCGTATTCCTTGGATGATTCCCTGCTGAAATGCTTCTTTAGCAGGTTCCAATAATGTATCTTGCACTTCTTGCGGGATAGCCGTAAAGCTACCGCCAAAGTATGCCACTTCCCATTGTCCTTTGTGACCTTGCTCAGATATTGCCTCACGAATGGACCTACGGATAGTATCCACCGATACCATTTCTTGTTGACCCGATATACGTGGCTGATTACAAAATACACAAATATAAGGACACCCAATATGAGGAATAAAAAATGGAAGTAGTCTAGTTTTCTCTTGTTTTACTTTCCTCATAGAATCCCCCTTAACTATAGATATTTCGTGTATGTAACCCTCATCAAAGAAAAAGGGAGTGGTTCCCCACCCCTCAATCCTTACTGTTGTATGAGCTTTTCATAAGCCTCTTTAGCAGCCGCTTGAGCTGCTATTTTTTTATTTCGCCCAGAACCTACTCCTGATGGCACTCCATCGATGACTACTTCCATAGTAAAGAACTTATTATGATCTGGTCCTTCTTCATTAATGACATGATACCGTATCACAGATTCTCCTTTTTGTTGTACCAACTCTTGGAGCAATGTTTTAAAGTCTTTTCCTACTTTTCCTGAAAGTGCCATTTGGAGATATCCATGCAAATGACTCAAAACGAACTGTCTTCCCACTTCGTAACCACACTCTAAATAGATAGCTCCTAAGACAGCCTCAAAGGTATCTGCTAAAATAGAGTTTCGATCAGCTCCACCGCAGTGACGTTCTCCTCTACCTAGTCGTAAGTAGGTACCTAATTCCAACGTACGGCTACATTCAGCTAAAGAACCTTCACATACAGTACAAGCTTTTAAGCGAGTCAGTTCACCCTCAGTCATTTCTGGATATGTAATAAATAAATATTCCCCTATGATGAGATCTAGTACAGCATCCCCTAAAAACTCCAAACGTTCATTATGGTGTTCATGGGATAACTTATGTTCATTCGCATAGGAAGAATGTGTTAAGGCACGATTTAAAGTACCTATATTTTGTAATGGCAAATGTAAATTCGCAACAAGCTCGTGAAGTGATTCTTCACGAGCTTTGCTACTTACTTTGCTACTTTTAGGAGCATTCACAATTACGCCTCATAACGACGAACAACGATAGTACCGTTGTGTCCACCAAAACCAAAGGAGTTGGAAAGAGCTACATCAACTTTCATATCACGAGCTCCGTCAGATACATAATCTAAATCCAATTCTGGATCTGGATTATCAAGGTTAATTGTTGGATGTACTTTGCCAGTTTCTATAGCCATAGCCATAACAATCGCCTCAATAGCACCCGCAGCACCCAATAAATGACCTGTCATAGATTTTGTGGAGTTAACAGCTAATTTACTAGCATGGTCTCCAAATAATTGTTTAATTGCCAATGTTTCATTTGCATCATTAATGGATGTAGATGTACCATGAGCGTTGATATAATCAACTTCTTCAGGTTTAATACCTGCATCGTTCAATGCTAATTCCATACATTTACGAGCTTGTGTGCCACCTGGTGCTGGAGAAGAAATATGGTATGCATCGCCATTTGTACCATATCCAACTACTTCTGCGTAGATATGAGCACCACGTGCTTTCGCATGTTCTAATTCTTCTAATACAACGATACCAGAACCTTCACCCATTACAAATCCATCGCGATCAGCTGCAAATGGACGAGATGCTTTTGTAGGCTCATCATTGCGTGTAGACATAGCTTTCATAGATGCAAAGCCAGCTACTGCTGCTGGAGAAACTGCCGCTTCTGTGCCACCAGCGAACATAACGTCTGCTTGACCATGTGCAATCATGCGGAATGCTTCACCAATTGCATTAGTACCAGATGTACAAGCTGTCACCACAGTTTCTACTGGTCCTTTTAATCCCAATTGGATAGATACACGACCAGATACCATGTTGGCAATCATCATAGGCACTGCAAATGGACTTACACGACCTGGGCCTTTTTCAAATAAAGTCACATATACATCGTGGATAGAATCAATACCGCCAATACCAGTACCAACTACTGTTCCGCAACGATCTGCGTCTTCTTTATCTAAATCTAAATCAGCATCTTTTTGAGCAAGCACAGCCGCTGCAATAGCAAATGCTGCAGAGCGATCCATACGGCGCGCTTCTTTTTTGTCGATTCCAAATTGTGTTGGATCGAAATCTTTAATTTCCCCTGCAATACGAGTCGCATAATCACTTGCATCAAATCGAGTAATTGGACCGATACCGGATTCGCCACGTAGTAATGCATTGTAAAAGTCATCTTTACCGATTCCCACTGGTGTCACAGCACCTAAACCAGTAATAACAACACGTCTTTCCATTATTCCACCTCTTTATAATCTCATTTAATCAATGGCTGCTGCCTCTGAAACTAGGCGAGCAAAAATCTCATTCACAGGTAATATGGATTCTACTTTACGCATATTATTACCTGAGAACACTAATCCCGTTTCAACATCCCCTTGTTGAGCGCGTGAAAGGGCTTTAATAATACAGAATTTGTGAGAACAATGCTTTAAGCATCGATGACACTCTGTAGGTGGCGGTACTGTACCGTCTAA
>CAUVRW010000024.1:0-9034 GCA_963554425.1 uncultured Veillonella sp. | reverse complement strand
TAAGGCGGAGGCTGTGGCATATAGTGTAAGAGTGCCCAAAGGGCTTTCATAAGTAGTATAAGTAATGGACATATAGGTACTCCTTATAGAGATATGCAAATAAAGTACAATAGAAATATGAAAAATAGCTACACTTCAATACCATTACATGCTATACTAATGGTATATTATAAATGTCTTATGGTAATGAAAGGGGACAACTATGAAACAAGTGTATACAGAGCAAGCACCAGCAGCATTAGGACCATACTCTCAAGCTTACAAAGCAAATGGTTTTGTGTTTATCTCTGGTCAAGGCGGTATTGATCCAGCACAAGGCGCTCTAGTAGAAGGTGGCGTGGAAGCACAAACATTGCAAGCGATGAAAAACATCGAAGCTATCTTAAAAGAAGCAGGCACTGATTTTTCTAAAGTTGTAAAAACAACATGCTTTTTAGCAGATATGGGTGACTTTGCTAAATTTAATGCTATTTATGCAGAGTATTTTACCTCTAAACCAGCTCGTAGTTGTGTGGCAGTCAAAACATTACCAGCTAACTTCTTAGTAGAAGTAGAAGTGATTGCCCTAGCAGAATAGTATATTGTATTATACCATAAGCGGTCTAATACATACTAAAAAGCTGTTACATTATCCTTGTAATGTGGCAGCTTTTTGCTTATGGTTAAATGGTGATGAAAGTAGTGATAGAATAGGTGGAATTATGTTAAACAAACCCAAATATTTAAGTACGGTGAAAGCCATTATACATATTATTCTTGGCTCTACTGTGTTTGCAGTAGGGGTGCAGGGATTCATTGTACCTCACAAATTATTGAGTGGAGGTATTAGCGGTCTTAGCTTGATTATTTATTATGTGACACAAGGTATATTAAGTTTAGGTTCTATTAACTTTCTTTTGAATATACCAGTGCTGTACGCAGCATGGAGATGGTTAGGACGTTGGCACCTAGGAATTACCATATTAGGGACCATCATTATGTCGACCTTGATTAATCTATTGGCTCCATTGGCGACATTGGAATTAACGCATAATCCGATCATTGGCGGTATACTAGGGGGCTTATTTTCTGGATTAGGACTTGGTATTGTCTACCGTGGTGGTGGTAATACAGGTGGTATGGATCCCATTGCTATGATTATTCGAAATCGCTTTGGACTACAAATTGGAAGTATCTTATTCGGCATCAACATGATGATTCTTATTGTCGGTGCTATTGTTATCAATATTGAAGCGGCAGCTACTACTTTGATTAGTACCTATTTAGCAGCGATGGTAACAAATAAGGTAATTACTGGTTTTAACCAACGGAAGGCGATGTTTATCATTTCCTATAAACCAGTGACGATTTGTAATTTAATCATTGATAAAATTGGCCGTGGTGCTACGATTTTGAACGGAGAAGGCGCCTATACACATCAGCCTAAACAGGTTATTATGGTAGTAGTTAGTTTATTGCAAGTGGCTCGATTGAAAGCAGCTGTAGAAGCAGAAGACCCAACAGCATTTATGGTCATTACTGATGCGGCAGAGGTTATCGGCACAGGGTTCTCTGCTCGATCTACGAATGGTGCTGTAGAACGAGTATTGCAAACTTGTGACCCTGCAAAAGCTGCTGAAGCAGAACAAATGATTCATGAAGTGCAAATGGCAAGAAATGAAATCCCTTCCAAAGAGCATAAGGAGGAACAATAATATGGTACATCCATTGGCAGGACAACCTGTAAAAAAAGAAGATTTGATTCATGTAGATACAGTTGTGAAAGATTTTTTTCGCATCGTCCCTAATCATGAGATGTTAGAAGAGCGAGTAAGCTTTGGTACCTCTGGACATCGTGGGATTGCGTCCAAAGGGACTTTCAATGAACTCCATGTAGCAGCCATTGTACAAGCAATTTGTGATGTGCGACAAGAATTTGGTGCTACAGGTCCTTGTTACATTGGGCAAGATACGCATGCCTTATCGCAACCAGCCTTGCAAGTAGCCATTGAAGTTTTGCTGGGAAATCGTGTGAAAACCCGTGTGGACGCACACCGTGAATTTGTGCCGACTCCAAGTGTATCTCGTGCTATTTTGCGACACAATGCAAATACACCGGCAGATAATGTAGCTGATGGGATTATTATTACACCGTCCCATAATCCGCCAGAACATGGTGGTATTAAATACAATCCACCTCATGGGGGGCCAGCAGATACAGCCGTAACCAAACGGATTGAGGTGTTAGCTAATGAATATTTGCAAAAAGGGTTAGATTGTATTCAACGATTCTCCTTTCATCATCTAGTGGGGGCTCATGAAAGTGCTCATTGTGGTTGCTGCCATCATGAAGAAGAGAAAGTAGTAGCACCAGCTGCGATTTCCGTAGAGGAAGCGGGAGAATACTTAGAACCTTATGATTTCAAAATGGCCTACGTAAAAGAATTGCCTCAGATTATTGATATGAAAGCGATTCAACAAGCCAATCCGAAAGTATTAATTAATGCCTTAGGTGGCAGTGGTGGTGCTTATTGGCATGCCATCGCAAAAGAATATAATCTAAACTTTACCATTATTAATAGCGACTATGATCCAACATTTAGTTTCATGTCCTACGACCATGATGGAGCGATTCGTATGGACTGTTCTTCCCCCTATGCTATGGCAGAGGTGGCGAAACATTTAGGTGATCATGTACTAGCTATTGGAAATGATCCGGATTATGATCGTCATGGCATTGTCACAGAAGAAGGTTTGTTAGCACCAAATCAATATTTAGTAGTAGCTGCTAAATATTTGAATGAAACTCGTCCGTGGGAAGGGAAAGGTGTTGGTAAAACAGCCGTTGTTACTGGCTTGATGGATGCCTATTGCAAAGACTCTAATCATCCCGTGTATGAAGTGCCAGTAGGGTTTAAATATTTTGCGCCTTTATTATTTGATGGACGCATTGGTCTTGGAGCTGAGGAAAGTGCGGGAGCGTCCTTCTTGCAACAAGATGGATCTGTATGGACTACTGACAAAGATGGTATCATTTTAGGCTTGTTAGCGATAGAGATGGTGGCAACGACGGGAAAAACTCCAGCACAACATTATGCAGATATGACAGACCAATGGGGAACACCTGTGTTCCAACGGGTTGATATGCCTTGTACAGCAGAGATTAAAAGCGCTTTAAAAGGCATGAAACCGAGTGACGTGACTATGACAGAATTAGGGGGCAGTCCAATTTTGGACATTCGTACGACCTCGTTGTTTGAAGATCAACCCATTGATGGGGTTAAAATTGTGACGGATACAGGTTGGTTTGTAGCACGCCCATCAGGAACAGAAAATTTATATAAAATGTACGCAGAGTCCTACTTAGGTGAAGACGGATTGACACGTCTAATGGAAGATGGTAAACGCATCATTGAAGGCTTAGTAAGAATAACTGACTAATTCGAAACGGTCTGAAACAAGTCTATGAAGAGCAAAGGATTCTATAAGTTTATTACGCCTGTTCTTGTATGTGCTGTGTGTAACTGATATAATTAATAAATATGGTCTATATATAATGAACTTAGTATTCTGATGACAGACTATTGACAATCACTTGTTATAATCATGAAATACCACATATGGAGGTGGTGGAATGACAGTATATTTATGGGCCTTTGTCATTGCTCTCGTAGTAACATATATTTGCACGCCTTTAGTGAAACAATTCGCCGTTAAGGTAGGTGCTATTGATAAACCAGATGCACGTAAGGTGCATCAAGTGTCGATTCCGCGATTAGGGGGATTGGCTATCTATATTGGCTATATGGTATCTTTGCTGTATAGTGTGAAAGATATATCTTCTGTGAAAGGATTGATTGTAGGTTCTATTATCCTAGTAGCAGTAGGTATTTGGGACGATATTAAGCAAATCGGTCCGAAAACAAAATTGATGGGACAAATTTTGGCGGCTCTTATGTTGCCACTATTTGGCAATGCGGTGCATTTCATTAGCATTGGTGACCATTTATTGTACTTAGAGTATCTTGCTATTCCCTTGACGGTATTTTGGATTGTAGGATTTACGAATATTGTGAATCTCATAGATGGTTTAGATGGATTGGCAGCAGGGATTTCTCTCATTGCATGTATTACGATTTGTATCGTGACTTTGCAAATGGGACAAATTGAATTGGCATGCATTACCTTAGCATTGGCTGGGGCAGCTTGTGGATTCTTGCGCTATAACTTTAATCCTGCCAAAATATTCATGGGTGACACCGGCAGTATGCTGTTGGGCTATACTATGGCGGCTATTTCCGTCATGGGCAGTGTAAAAACGGCAGCAACTGTAGCATTGGTGGTACCAGTTATCGTATTGGGGTTGCCTATTTTAGATACTTTATTTGCCATTGTACGTCGACGTATTAATGGACGTCCAGTATTCCAACCAGATAAAGGACATTTGCATCATCGTCTATTGGCGATGGGGCTCACTCAAAAACAAGCGGTGTTGTTGATGTATGCTATCACTGCACTCTTAGGTTGCGTGTCTATCGTAGCGGCGAAAGTCAACTTTGTTATCGGAGTCCTGCTAGTGCTTGTAATACTCTGTGCATGCGTGTGGACAGCAACGAAAATTGGGATTATATCCAAAGACAACGACGTTCGTAAATAGCTATGCAAAACGCCAGGAGCTCAGGCTTCATGGCGTTTTTTATTTTTAGGCAAAGGGAAAGCGTGGCACATTCCTTCACAAACGGTATTTCATAATGTTTGTTCAGGAACATGCCACGCATTCTAGTGTTTGTAGAATTAAGTATATTACGCCATGTTGCTTACGCTTATGGCGTTTTGTCTAGTGTTTGCTCACTCTGTGAGGGGAGGGGTGGGAACATACCGCGGTCTTTTTGCGTTTTCCTAATGTTAGTAATGAAAGGCCATATGCCTTAGATAATCTACCTTGCGGTTGAAGACGTTTTGCTTCGTACTTGCTCACTTTGTAGGGGAGGGGGTATGGTATTTTGTTTGGATATACTTCTTTACAGTTTCTACTAGTATGGAAGGCTTGTACATGATACAATAGAGATAATTGAAAAAGCTTAATAAAGTGATTTAGGAAAGTTTGTATATGACGGCTTTCATGGTAAAGGAAGTAAACGAAATATGTGGGAGGTACTATGTTAAAAGTCATGACCATATTTGGGACACGTCCTGAGGCAATTAAGATGGCGCCTGTTGTTAAGGCTTTGGAAGCAGCGCCTGATATGGAGTCTATTGTAACGGTAACGGCACAGCATAGAGAGATGTTAGATCAGGTGTTGCATTTGTTTTCTATCACCCCTGATTATGATTTAAATATTATGAGCCAAGGGCAAACGTTGTATGATGTCACTTGTCGTGCTTTGATGGGCTTACAAGAGGTACTGAAAAAAGCGAAGCCTGATGTGGTGCTTGTTCATGGCGACACGACTACTACTTTTGTGGGAGCTCTAGCGGCATTCTATGAAGGGATTCCTGTAGGTCATGTGGAGGCAGGTCTTCGGACGGGTAATATTTATTCCCCATTCCCAGAGGAGATGAATCGTAAGTTGACTGGTGCTATTGGGACCTATCATTTTGCACCGACTACTACATCGGAAGCGAATTTATTGAAAGAAAATATAAATCCAGATCACTTGTATGTAACGGGGAATACGGTTATCGATGCGCTGCAAACTACAGTGAAGGAAGACTACACATTTACTGAAGAGTTGCTGAACAAAATTGATTACGTGAACCAAAAGGTTATTTTGGTGACTACTCATCGTCGTGAGAATTTAGGCAATCCAATGCGCAATGTGTATGAGGCGATCCGCGACATTATTGGTGAACATGAAGAGGTAGAAGTTATCTTCCCTATGCACCGTAATCCAAAGGTACGCAGTATTGTACAAGAGGTACTAGGTGATATGCCACGTGTACATTTGATTGAGCCATTGGAATATGAACCATTTGCAAACTTAATGGATCGGACTTACCTCATTATGACAGATTCTGGCGGTATTCAAGAGGAAGCGCCATCCTTGGGTAAACCTGTACTAGTTCTTCGTGATACCACAGAGCGCCCTGAAGCCGTCCAAGCAGGTACGGTAAAATTAGTGGGCACTGATAAAGCAACTGTGTACTCCACAGCTAAGGAGTTAATTACGAATGCAGAAATGTATACTGCTATGTCAAATGCCGTGAATCCTTATGGAGATGGGTTAGCCTCTGAGCGAATTGTTCAGGCGTTGCGGCATGAGTTTTTTGAACATCAAGAAAAACCATCATCCTTTGGGAAATAATCATAGATGTATGCGTTCTAGTTATAATTGAGTTGATACCTACTTTCATTGACAGTGTAAGTGAGGAATGTACACGGTTTTGAATCAAATCGTATAGAAAGTTTTGATAGATATAAAATTTATATATTGTTAAAACGGTTCGTATCGGTGGTATAATCTACCATGTTAGAGGTATGGGAGGTGTATCTATGGGGAAAGAAAAATCAGAACTATGGATGGCTATCTCCAAAGCATCTACCACAGGATTTACTATACTTTGTTCTATCGGTATCTGTATGGGTCTTGGTTATGCGCTTGATTACTATATAGGGACGCACCCGTGGGGCTTGCTGCTAGGAGGCGTGATTGGTGGATTTATGGGCTTATACGGAGTCATACGTCAAGTTATGTAAGGAGACTTTATGCAAGAGTATATAACCTATATCAAAAGTCATTGCCTATGGATACTTTCAGTGGCTATACTCGGAGTAGTTGTTTTATGGTTAGCAGACTGGAAGGAACATATCACCGGTTGGCTATGGGGCATGATGATGTGCGTTGCTTATTTCCTGTATTTAGCGTTCCAAACCTATAAGATGAAACATGCTACTTTGGAGGATGTAAAACGACGAGTTTGGATTGGTGTTATGAGCCGATTTAGTTTACTTGTAGTGTTAGCAGCTATTAGCACACAAATACCATCTATTTCTATGAAAGGTATATTGGGGGCGGTCTGCGTATTTGCCCCTATGCAATATATTGAATATAGCATACATGTACGCCAACGTACTAGATAATTCTCTATGTGAAAGGGGGTGGGAATATGGAGTTACATGCAGGGCATCATCATATTCTTCAATGGATGGGCATATCGTTTAATATGGATACGCTGTATATGACGTGGTTAGTGATGGCTATTATCATCGTGGTTACACTATTAGCTACGCGATCACGGGCCATGGTTCCGCAAGGGATTCAAAACGTGATGGAAAGTGTGCTAGAAGGATTGACTGGTCAATTTAAAGGAAACTTAGGAAATCAATGGAAGTTCTTGAGCTCCATACTATTTACGTACTTTCTATTTATTTTGGTAAGTAATGAATTAGGATTGATTCCAAGTCCGCATATTTTGTCATCACCAACAAGTGATATCAATACTACATTGGGATTGGCTATTTCAAGTACAATTCTTGTATGGATGATAGGGTTGAAAGTGAAAGGCTTTGGCTACTTTAAACACTTTGTGCAGCCATTTAAGTTATTTATTATTATTAACTTAATGGAAGAAATCGCAAAACCTATCACATTAGCATTCCGTTTGTTTGGCAACATACTAGCAGGGGAAATTCTTTTAGAATTGTTATATGCATTGGTACCCTATGTATTTCCTATCGTATGGTTAGCCTTTAGTCTAGCAATCGGTATTATTCAAGCGTTTATTTTTGCCATGCTCGTTGCCTCGTATTTGGGGATGACAATTGGAGATGGACATTAATGTATTTAGGAGGAAATCATAATGGAATTATTATTAGCGAAAGCGTATGTATTGATTGGTTCTGCCATTGGTGCTGGTTTAGCAATTGGGGGAGCTGCCATTGGTGCAGGTATTGGTGACGGTCTTGTATCTGGTAAAGCCTTGGAAAGTATGACTCGTCAACCAGAACGGTCTGGTAAAATATTTACAAATATGTTAATTTCTGTTGGCTTGATCGAAGCGGTGCCTATTATCGCTGCAGTTATCGCGATTGTATTAGTATTCGCAAATCCATTGGTAGATTTACTTAAATAATAGGCATTAGCTAAGAGGAGGTATGACCGTTGGTAGATTTAAACGGCACACTCGTACTTCAGATTTTGAACTTTATTGTGCTAGTGTTGATTTTAGCAAAGTATGCGTATAAACCGTTATTGCAAACCATGGAAGAACGGAAACGTCGCATTGAGAATGATCTTACTAGTGCAGAACAAGCTAGAGAAGAAGCGGCTGCGTTGAAAGCTGAATATACAGCGCAATTGCAAGAAGCTCGTAAAGAAGCACAAGGGATTATCGAGACCGCAAAACAACAAGCAGAAGCAGAATCACAAGCACAAATCAAAGAGTTACGAGCTCAACTAGTGAAAGAAAAAGAAATCGCCCGCCAAGAAATTGAACGGGAACGGGAAAAAGCAATGCAACAAATCCGTGCAGAAGTTGTGAATTTGTCTGTACAAGTGGCTGGTAAGTTAATTGGAAAAGACTTTTCCAGTGCTGATAATGTAGCTCTTGTAGAGGATACCATTGCAAAACTTGATAGTACAACTATAAGGTCGTGATACGATGAGTGTAGAAAGAATTGCAGAAACATATAGCTCCGCTATATTTGAATTAGGACAGGAATCAGGTTTGTTACCACAATTTGATACAGATCTTTCCTATGTGCAAGATTTATTTTCCACCCATGAGGAATTACGCCAAATTTTAATCAATCCTATGTTAGAAGTAGCGGGGAAAAAGAAGATTCTAGAACAAATCTTTGGTAGCGAAGTGCACCCATTGATTATGAATTTTCTCTATGTTATGGTGGACCGCCGTCGCAGTCCCTACATCATGGAAACAGCCCGCGCTTACGTAAAACGCTCCCGTGAAAGTCGTGGTATTTTGGAAGCAAAAGTTACGGTTATTGAACCACTTTCAGAGGCGATGCGGGAAAAAGTATTACGTAAGTTACAAGAGATTACTGGCAAAGAATGTGTCATCGAAGAACATGTGGATCCATCCATCTTAGGTGGTA
>CAUVRW010000023.1:0-9154 GCA_963554425.1 uncultured Veillonella sp. | reverse complement strand
GTTTGAAAAGAATGTAAAAAAGATAGTATCCAGAAAAGAAGCAACAGAAGAATAAGATGTGTTCGGATATCAGTATAGTTTTCTAGGAGAGGGATATCTATGGTTGATTTAACGAAATATGCAGCCAAGGGTGGTTGTGCGTGTAAGATTGGGCCTCATATCTTAGCGGATGTGTTACAACATATGCAGATGCCTACGCATCCAGCTGTATTGACCGATGCATCTGGTATGGAAGATGCTGGGGTATATCAAATTAATGATAGTCAAGCCATTGTACAGACGGTGGATTTTTTTACACCTCCAGTGGCAGATCCTAGACTCTTTGGTCGAGTGGCGGCGTGTAATAGCCTAAGCGATGTATATGCTATGGGTGGTACTCCCATCTCAGCGCTGAATATTGTAGGCTTTCCAGTGCCTTTAGTGAAAGAAGGTGTCCTTCGTGAGGTATTAGAAGGTGCCAATGAGGTCTTACTGGAGACGGGAGTAGCTCTTCTTGGTGGTCATAGTATTGAAAATGAAGTGCCTGTTTTTGGAATGGCTGTGACAGGTCTCATCGATCCTCGTCATATTTGGACCAATGGGGATGCTCAAGTTGGTGATGTGCTGATTCTATCTAAACCGATTGGGACGGGGATTATGAACACGGCTGCAAAAGGTGGCGTATTCCCTGAAGGTGTGCAGGAAGCTATGCAAAGCATGGGAACTATTAATAAAGAGGCTCGAGATGTGGCTGCACAGTTTGCCGTTCATGGCTGTACGGATATTACAGGATTTAGTTTAATTGGTCATGTGTCTGAAATGGCAAAAGCCAGTGGAACTTCTATTGAACTCTATGCGGAGCAAATTCCTCTATTTACCGATGTATTAGAGGCTGCTCGTATGGGCCTCGTCCCTGCAGCGACGTATGGAAATCGCAAGGCTTTGGGTGATCAAGCAGAATTCGAGGACTACTTAGATCCTGTATGGAGTGATATTTGCTTCGACCCGCAAACATCGGGTGGTTTATTATTTGCGTGTTCTGAAAGTGAAGGGAAACAGCTACTTTCAAAGTTACAAGAAAAAGGTTTACAGGCTGCACAGATTGGCCGTGTCATTCAGGAAGGAAGGAAACAAGTATATGTCAAATAAAGAAGTAACTATAGATATGCGAGGTCAAGTATGCCCAGCACCAGTGATTGAAGCGAAAAAGGCGATGGATGCCGATGTGAATACGTATGTGAAAGTCATCGTTGATAATGACGTGAGTCGTGACAATGTGGTGAAATTAGGGGAATACCGAGGCTATGAAAACCATGTGTTAGAGCAAGAAGGAAATTACATTGTGGTATTGATTCCGCCTACAGCAGTGAAAGAGGAAGTGGCTGCGGTTAGTGCTGTGAATATTCAAACATCGAATGATCTAGAAGACCTAGACTTAGAAGATATTTTTGAAAATGAATTTGCCGCACCTTTAGGAAAGGTCGTAACGAATACAACGATTGCTGGTGGGGAAGCTCCGTTTTATATGACGAATGGAACCGGTAGTCTAGAACGTAGTATTGCAGCCTATGAAAAAACAAAAGCAGAAAAAGCGGCTATGGGTGCGCCAATTAGCCAAGATACAGTGCCACCTGAATTGATGGGAGCCGTGGTGCCTTCTGTGCCGTCGGCTTCTATGGGTGGTAAAGTGTTGCTATTCACGAAGGATTATTTAGGTGAAGGTAGTGAAGAGTTAGGCCGTAACTTGATGAAAACATTCATCTATGTATTGACGGAAACGGATGTGAAACCCAAAGCCATCTATTGCATCAATAGTGCTGTTAAAATGCTTGTAGAAGGGTCTGAACATATTGAAAACTTCAAAGCTTTGGAAGCTGTAGGCGTGACTGTAAGTGGTTGTGGTATTTGCTTAGACTTTTATGGGGTAAAAGATAAAGTACAAGTAGGCACTATTACCAATCTTTATGCTATTACTGAAAGCATGATGCAAGAACCATTTGTTACATTGTAATTAGATGCGTGGTGACACTGACAGATATAACTGGAGAGATTGCATGAGGGATAGGGGGTGTCTGCTTTGGAAGTAATTAGTCAACAGCTTAAGATACCTATAGATAAGGTATCACCAAAAATACTTATTCTATTTAGTTCTTACTATTTTGCAGATAAAGCAGATAAAACGCTAGGGCAATATAAAGTGCCTCATCAGTTGATGCCAGTGCCACCAGAACTATCCAGCGCTTGTGGGCTATCTATTGGTATAAAAGAAGAATGCATAGAAGAAGTACTGCGTATTTTTGAAGTAGAAAAAATAACCCCTTCTCATATGTATTATTATGAAAAGGGGAAAGAGCCGATAGAATATGTGCGTAAACTTTGCTAATGTAGGTTATAGTAATTAGTTAAAGATGTATTAAATAGTGTAAACAATATAAAAGCTAGGCATACGGAGAAATGTGTGCCTAGTTTTTTATGTGTAGTTTGTATTTAAACGTGTTTATAGGCTGGTATCATTGTTTAGGTATATATATTATAAATGAGCTTTTGAAGTGAAAGAAATTAAAAGAGGCATATACAGTGATATTTTAAGTAAAAGTACACTGTATATGCCTGTATTGTATTAGTAGATTATTATACGTTGAAGCGGAAATGTGTTACATCGCCGTCTTTCATGATATAGTCTTTGCCTTCTAGGCGAACAAGGCCTTTTTCTTTAGCCGCATTTTGGCTACCGCAAGCTTCTAAATCATCAAAGGATACGATTTCTGCACGAATGAAGCCTTTTTCGATGTCGGAGTGGATTTTACCAGCTGCTTGAGGGGCTTTTGTGCCTTCTACAATAGTCCAAGCACGAGCTTCCATTTCACCAGCTGTGAAGTAATTAATTAAACCCAATAAGGAATAACTAGCTTTGATTAATTTTGTTAAGCCACTTTCTTCTAATCCAAGGTCAGCTAAGAAAGCCGTTGCTTCTTCGTCGGATAATTCAGCGATTTCAGATTCAATGCGAGCAGATACTACAACTACGCCAGAGCCTTCTTTTGCTGCGTATGCTTCTACTTGTTTTACAAATTCGTTGCTAGAGTAATCGGATACTTCGTCTTCTCCTACGTTGGCTACATATAAAGATTTTTTTGCTGTCAATAGTGTTAAATATTTTAAAATATCTAATTCATCTTCTGTTAAGCCTTGGGCACGAACAGGGATGGCATCTCCTAATGCAGCAGATACTTTTTCTAAAATCGGAGCTTCCACACGAGCATCTTTATCGCCAGATTTTGCTAATTTAGCAATACGTTGTAAGCGTTTGTCTACACTTTCAAGGTCAGCTAAGCAAAGTTCAGTGTTGATGATTTCAATGTCGCGAACAGGATCTACAGAACCTGCCACATGTGTGATGTTAGGGTCATCGAAACAACGGATAACTTGGGCGATAGCATCAACTTGGCGGATGTGACTCAAGAATTTGTTGCCCAACCCTTCCCCTTTGGATGCACCAGCCACTAAGCCAGCAATATCTACAAAGCGCATAGCTGCAGGTAAGATGCGTTTAGAACCGAACATCTCAGCCAACACAGCTAAACGAGCGTCTGGTACGTCTACAACGCCTACGTTTGGTTCAATAGTACAGAATGGGTAGTTCGCTGCTTCTGCTCCAGCCTTTGTAATAGCATTGAACAATGTACTTTTTCCAACATTTGGAAGGCCTACAATGCCTACTTCTAAATTTGTGCTCATGTGAGGGTAACTCCTTTGTTAATTGCGAAAAAATATCGAAGTAATATAAAGGCCTAACGATATAAGGTTTCGCGTACCTTAACACGTTAGGCATTTCGATTTTTGATACGTTTCGAGATGAGCCTAACGCCTAGTACACGTTGTGGGCTCTCTTTTTTACAGTCATAGTATACCATAATTGCATACTACCTGCCAATAGATTTATAGAAAATATAAAAATAGAGGAACGTTGACACTCTTTGATCGACGTTCCTCTATTTTTTTAGTGCTATTTTGTTACAACCTCGTGTATCTCATGAAAGGAGATACTATTGTCAAACGTATATCTTATAGATAATGGGCACGTAATTCTTCAGCAGATTTTGGGGATAACCAAGCTGGTGCGATATCGAATACTGTGAAAGCACCACGGCCGCCATGTGCTGCTAAGCGATGTACGCCACGAGCAAATGCCACTAAAACAGCACCAGTGAACTCAGGGTTAGAATCTAATTGTAAGCCGAATTCGTAAATGTGTTTTGTACCTGTTGTAGTTTCGCCACTGCGGATGACAAGACCACCATGAGGGATGCCTTTGTGGTTGGCATCTAACTCTTCTTGGGAAATGAAAGTCGCTGTTGTTTCGTAACCAACGAAGTAGTTAGGCATGGTTTTGATTTCGTTTTCAATGCGAGCTGCATCAGCACCTTCTTCAAGCACTACATAGCATTCGCGAAGGTGAGAAGAAGTCGCTGTGACTTCAGGAGTTTCACCATTGCGGATGGCAGAGATGATTTCTTGTTTAGGTACAGTGTATTGACGAGCATCTGCTACGCCTTCGATACGACGGATTGCATCGGAATGACCTTGAGATACGCCACGGCCCCAGAATGTGTAAGAATCACCTTGTGGTAAGATGCTTTCAGCGTATACACGTTGCAAGGAGAACATGCCAGGGTCCCAACCGCAAGAAATTAAAGCAGCAGTGCCAGCTTCTTGTGCTACTTTACGTACGTTTTCGAAATGCTCAGGGATGCGAGCATGTGTGTCGAAACTATCGATAACGTTAAAATGAGCTGCGATAGCTGGAGTTTGATCGATTAGGTCTGTGGCACTACCACCGCATAATACCATGACGTCGATTTTGCCTTTGAAAGATTCAACTTCTTCCATAGTGTAGCTAGGCACGCCACTGACAGTTTGTAAACCAGAACGGCGAGAGAATACACCGACTAATTCCATATCTGGTTGTAATGCTACAGCCGCTTCTACCCCGCGACCAAGGTTGCCGTATCCAACGATACCAATACGAATGTTGCTCATGTTACTTCCTTTCGTGAAAGTTGACACTTTCATTAATATGAAACACTATACGAACTGTAATAAGAAATTACAGTATATGATGAAATACAATAGAGGAACTGTGTCCGCTATTTTTCGCATGTACCATTATAGCGAAAAATTCCCATGGAGAAAAGGGGGATTTTAAAATTGTAGTGTTTTAATACGTTCTACTGCACGAAGTGTATTTTCACGGCTGCCAAAGGCAGTTAAGCGTAAATAACCTTCACCTTCCGGACCAAAACCAGAACCAGGAGTGCTCACAATGTGTACTTTTTCTAATAAAGTGTCGAATAAGTCCCAGCTACTCATGCCAGCAGGAGCTTGGATCCAAATGTATGGGGCATCTACACCACCAAATACAGTAAGACCAATAGCTTCTAAGCCTTCACGAATGATGCGAGCGTTTTCCATGTAATAAGCGATGTGCTCTTTGATTTGGGCACGACCTTCTGGTGTGTAAACAGCAGCAGCACCACGTTGGATGATGTAAGGAACACCGTTGAATTTTGTTGTTTGGCGACGATTCCACATAGGATTTAGAGGAACGCGTTTGCCTTCTGCGTTTTTAGCCGTTACTTCATGAGGAACTACTGTGTAGGCGCAACGAGTGCCAGTGAATCCAGCTGTTTTAGAGAAAGATCTGAATTCGATAGCCACTTCACGAGCGCCTTCGATTTCATAAATAGAACGAACTGTATCCGTAGAAGTGATGAAAGCTTCGTAAGCAGAGTCGAACATCAAAATCGCTTCGTTTTCTTTACACCATTGCACCCATTCTGCTAAGCGAGCACGGCTTAATACAGTACCAGTTGGATTGTTAGGGCAGCAAAGATATACGATATCTACTCGCTCTTTTGGAAATGCAGGAGAGAAGTTGTTCTCTGCATTCGTTGGTAGGTATACCACTTTTTCATAAATACCATCGATAGCTTTGCCAGTACGACCGCCCATGACATTGGAATCTAGGTATACAGGGTATACAGGGTCGGTGATTGCAATGATGTTATCTTCGGAGAAAATTTCTTGGATGTTACCCACATCAGATTTTGCTCCGTCAGACACGAATATTTCATCTGGTTGGATTGTGATGCCTAATGGGGCGTAATCTCCTTCGGCGATAGCGTTGCGCAAGAAATCGTAGCCTTGTTCAGGGCCGTAGCCACGGAATGTGTCGGCAGATCCCATTTCATCTACTGCTGCATGCATAGCTTCGATGACAGCCGGTACAAGAGGACGTGTCACATCACCAATGCCAAGGCGAATGATGTCTGCCTCAGGATGGCTTTCTTTGAAAGCTTCTACTTTACGAGCAATATTAGCGAATAAATAAGAACCTTGTAGGTTTTCATAATTTGGATTTACAGTAGCCATAGGAGCTCCTTATCTTAAAATATAACAATAGTAATCTATAGAGAAGTAAAGGCCCCTCATGAGAACCTTTAATTTGCATCTCTATATTCTATAGTATTAATGGCAATATGTCAAAGCAAAAAACAGGACCGCTTTAAGAACGGTCCTGTAAAGGTTACATAGTTATATTGTTAATAGGGTTCGCTGTACTTTCCGCAAACGATACATATAGCACAAGGCAGCGGTCGAAGTACTAGTTAATAATCCAATCCATACTGAATAGGGGCCGAAATCTGTGAATAAGAAGCAAAGGTAGGCCACAGGGACAGTCACGCCCCAGTATGTGCCGATAGCAATAATAGATACGCTTGTTACATCTCGATAGGCACGTAGCACTCCTTGCAATGGAGTGCCTAAGGCATCGATAATAGTGAAGAATACGGCGTAAGAAATGAAACTTTCAATGAGAGGAATCATGTGATCCTCATTGGTGAACAGCCCTGCCAAGTAATCGATGTGCGTAAAAGAGTAGGTGCCAATGCAAAGGGCGATAAAGATAGCTACGCCACGAGTAATCCATGTATAGGTAATGGCCTGCTCGTATCGTTTGGCACCCAATTCATAGGCGATGACAATGGTAGAAGCCATGCTCAAGCTGAGAGGAAAGGAGAAAGTAACACCTAGGAAACTAGCTGCAGCTTGATGGGCTGCAATGATGTCCGTACCGAAGTTGGCCATGGAAATACCAGCAGCGCTGAAAATGCTAATCTCAGCGAAGATAGATAATCCGATAGGAATACCTAAGGACAATTGGTCGCGAATGAGTACCCAACTAGGTCCTGTAAAAGAGGACCAAAAGTGATAGTGCTTAAATTTTTGGTGGTACGTAATCATTCCAAGATAACAGAACATCATATACCAATAGGCGATGACTGTTGCGATGCCGGCACCGAAGCCACCGAAGGCAGGAATAGGGCCGAGACCTGGAATAAAGATAGCATTGCCAATGGATTGAATCAAGACACTACTACTAATAATGTATAAAGAATAGCGTGTATTGCCATGAGCATCGACGATGTATCGGAAAGCGGACATGATCATCATGGCAGGAAAGGCTACGCACATTGCATGCATATATTGCAGACATACTATTTTAGCAGCGGGCTCAATGCCGAGCATGTCTAGTAAAGGAGAAAGACCGCTGACGGTGGCTATAATAAGACATGTTGCGAAGATAAGTCCCAAGTAGACGTTTTGCCACATAATAGAAGCGATAGATTCTGTTTTTTTAGCTCCTAAAGCGTGAGATACGATAGGAGTGACTCCTAGAAGAATACCGGTGAGACCAAAAAAGGCTGCTACCCATAAATTATAGCCCATAGCCATGCCGGCTAGATCCACTGTACTATATTGCCCCGTTAAGGTGACAGCTACAAAGCTGCCGAGAATTAATGAAACTTGTGTTGCTGTAACGGGGGCGGCCACTAAACAAAAGTGTTTAATCATCGAAAGTAAAGACATAGTGCCTCCCAAAACAAACTTACTTACATTTTTAATGTTGTTAATAACATTTAATTTTATCACTAAATATACTTCATGTCTATGACTATCAGGAGGTATTGTCTCTTAAAAGGATGTGGTATATAATGATGACAATTCAGTTATATCAATGGGTATAACGTGGTATGTTGCATAGAAAGTATAAAAGCATATAATTTTTGCATAGAACTATATTTTTAATGCAACTGTTATGGTGGAGACACCAGAAAGGAGTTATATGTTAGGAGCAATCATTGGTGATATGGCAGGCTCTATCTATGAGTTTGATAATATCAAAAGCCGAGATTTTGAGTTCTTATCAGAACAATGTGAGCCTACAGATGATTCAATTTTAACATGTGCTATTGCACGGGCTTTGATGGATGTAAAAGGAAGGGGGACACAGTTAGAACGAGTGACTATGTTTCGCATGAAAGAATATTTTCTTGCCAATCCGTTGCCAATGGGTGGATTTGGAGCAAAGTTCTTTCAATGGGCTTTGTCGGATGTAACTGAACCTTATGGTAGTTGGGGTAATGGAGCAGCTATGCGTATTAGTCCTGTAGCGTATGTAGCGAATACGGAAGCGGAGGTCAAACTGCTCAGTCGGATTGTCACAGGTACTACTCATAATGATCTAGAAGGATTAAAAGGGGGAGAGGTGACAGCGTTAGCTGTGTTCAAAGCGTTGCATGGAGTGACGAAAGAGGATATACAAAAAATGGTAAAATCCTACTACCCTAGCGAGTACAGCGTGGAAGAACTGCACAGGACGTATACGTTTGAGCCAAGCTGTCAGAAAACAGTGCCAGAAGGCATGCAGTGTTTCTTTGAAAGTGAAGATTATGAATCGGCTATCCGCAATGTGATGTACATCGGTGGTGACTGCGATACATTAGGTGCCATTGTTGGTGCTGTAGCAGGTGCTTATTATGGTATTCCAAAATGGATACAAGAAAAAGCCTTGTCAATGATGCCATACTACATGGTGGAAGATTATGAAGATTTTAAGACCATGTATATGGACAAAGAAAAAACCCTCTAAAGCTAGCGCTGGACACGCATATTGCCTTTGAGGGTATGATACAAGGGGCCGGAATCCCCATGCAATTGTATTGTACCATGTGAAAGGCAATGACGATAGAGAGAAAATAAAAAAGAACCTGCCCGCCGGCAGGTTCTTTTTAGGATGATGATGTACGCCCATACAAAATCATGACAACTA
>CAUVRW010000022.1:0-9652 GCA_963554425.1 uncultured Veillonella sp. | reverse complement strand
GTAGCGTGGGATTGAATTTTATAGAATATATTCATACAGTATGTAAATAGATAAGACGAGTGAAAGCGAGGTTGAACTATGGATAAACCAATTGTAGTAGTGCCGGGGTTGGTGCGCAAAGATGCAGTGGCTTATTTGAGCGAGCATGTGACAGTACGTCAGTGGACAGAAAAAGAAAAGATGCCTAAAGAAGTATTAAAGGAATGGCTTCGTGATGCAGATGGTCTGTGGAGCATTAATCATTTTACAGTAGATGAGGATCTAGTGAAAGATGCACCTAATTTGAAAGTAATTGCACAAGCCTCTGTAGGATATGATAATATTGATGTGGATGCTTTAACAGCGCGTCACATTCCTTATGGCAATACGCCTGACGTATTAACAGAAACTACGGCGGAGCTAGCTTTCACATTGATGGCAGCTGCGAGCCGTAGAATTTATGAGAATGCTCAGTTTGTTAAGGATGGTAAATGGGCTGAACGTCCTTCTAATATAAAAGGCAAAGATTTAAGTCGTATGACATTGGGTATTATTGGTATGGGTAAGATTGGTGTGTCCGTATCTCGTCGAGCACGTGCTTTTGGAATGACCGTGCAATATCACAATCGTAATCGCCGTAATGATGATAGCTTATTGATGACCACCTATGTATCATTAGGAAAGCTATTGACTACTAGTGATGTCATCCTAGTGATGGCTCCATTGACAGAAGAAACTTATCATTTAATCGATGCAGAAGCCTTTGAAATGATGAAGGAAACGGCATTACTTGTAAATGTAGGTCGTGGAAAAATTGTGGACACCGATGCATTAGTAAAGGCATTAGAAACGGGACAAATTGACTATGCCGCGCTAGATGTGGTGGATCCAGAACCAATTGGGGCAGACCATCCTTTACTTAAAACAGGCAAATGTTTAGTGGTGCCACATATTGGGTCTTTCACAGATCGTACACGAAAAGATATGGCGATGCTAACGGCGAATAATTTGATTGCTGGTGTGCATGGTAAACCACTGTTGACTTGTGTTAATGAAAGTGTCAATTATAAGGCCACTGAGGAATAGTTTGTGATGTTCTAACAGGGGCGCTAGAAAATGATGAGATTCATAAGAAACCGATGAAACATAGCTAGTCCTGTGGTATAATAAAGAGAATGTGCAGAACGTGCACTTGTGTATAATCAATGTAAGAGAGGAAGAATCACATGGAATCGAAAGAGACGATGATGAGTACGGAAGAAACAACGCCTCAAACTATTAACTTTATTGAAGCGATTATTAATACAGATAATGAAGAAAATACCTATGGAAAACGTGTGCATACACGATTCCCACCAGAGCCAAATGGGTATTTACATATTGGACATGCGAAATCCATTTGCCTAAATTTTGGCCTTGGGAAAACGTATCAAGGGTTAACTAACTTGCGCTTCGATGATACAAATCCTGTAAAAGAAGATGTGGAATATGTAGAGTCTATTGAAGAAGATGTAAAATGGTTGGGCTTTGAGTGGCATGGCGATGTACACTATGCATCTGACTATTTTGGTAAACTATATGAATATGCCCAAGTGTTGATCAAAAAAGGTAAGGCTTATGTAGATGATCAAACACCAGAAGAAATCCGTGCTAATCGTGGTGATTTTACAACACCTGGTACGAATAGCCCGTACCGTGATCGCAGTGTAGAAGAAAATTTAAGACTCTTTCAAGAAATGAAAGAAGGTAAATACAAAGATGGGGAAAAGGTATTGCGTGCCAAAATTGATATGGCGGACCCTAATATCGTGATGCGTGACCCTGTATTGTATCGTATTTTGCACGCCGACCATCATCGTACAGGTTCTGAATGGAATATTTATCCTATGTATGACTATGCACATCCCGTATCTGATGCGATAGAACGCATTACCCATTCTGTATGTACCTTAGAGTTTGAAGTGCATCGTCCACTATACAATTGGGTATTAGAAGATTGGGAAGATACGGAAAAACCAAAACAGATTGAATTTGCTCGCTTGAATGTGACAAATATGGTCATGAGTAAACGTAAATTACGCCAATTGGTTGAATTGAATCTTGTGAGCGGTTGGGATGATCCTCGTATGCCGACGATTTCTGGTTTGCGCCGTCGTGGATATACACCAGAGTCCATTCGTGATTTCTGTGAGCGCATTGGTGTAGCCAAAGCAGATAGCCTAGTAGAAGTGGGTTTATTAGAGTTCTGTATCCGCGAAGATTTGAAATTGAAAGCACCGCGCTATATGGCAGTATTAGATCCTGTAAAAGTTGTCATTACTAACTACCCAGAAGGCCAAACAGAAACATTAGTCATTGAGAACAATACAGAAAATGAAGCCATGGGCACTCGTGAAGTGACATTTGGTCGTGAAGTATACATTGAACGTGGTGATTTCATGGAAGAGCCGGTTAAAAAATTCTTCCGCTTAGCACCTGGTAAGGAAGTGCGCTTAAAAGGTGCCTATATCATTGAATGCCAATCTGTGGTTAAAGACGAGAATGGAAATATTACTGAAATCCATTGTACCTACGATCCAGCTACAAAATCTGGTACAGGATGCCAAAAGAAAGTAAAAGGTATATTACATTGGGTAGAGGCATCTACAGCAGTGGATATGGAAGTACGTCTTTATGACTATCTATTAAAAGCTGAAGATGAGGAAACAGCAGATAAGGATTTCTTACAACAGTTAAATCCAAACTCTTTAGAAGTGAAAGCCGCTAAAGGGGAAGCTGCATTCCGTACAACACAAGCAGGTGACCACTATCATTTCTTGCGTACCGGTTATTTTGTAACTGATAAAGATAGCACACCAGGTCATATCGTAATGAATCGTACCGTAGGTATGCGTGATACTTGGGCTAAACTACAAAAGAAACAAGGTTAGGCGAATACCATGAGTAGAAATATAACATATCTTTCATGGGCGATAGTTTTTGCTTGGTTTATGACTAGTATGATGACTAGTGTAGAAGCAGCGGATAAGGCGTCTATCAAATGGCCGTCCACCATGTTGGTGCAAGAAAGCTCAAGCAATAGTATCCTTTCTTCTGGGGTAGGAAAACCGTTAGAAGAGGGGTTACGTGAAATTGGCATTGATATGAGTACATCGTATCAGATACTGGATAAGCGAGGGAATAATTACTATTATGCCCGCTATGGAGAAGGAGCTTTGCTCTATGGGTTTGGTCCACAGAGAGAATCTTGGTTTCCTACAGTAACATCGGTTGGATCAAAATACGCGATATCTATGGTTCAGGACTATGAAGCCTATGTAAAGGAGCATCCAGAACTATTCAAGCTGGTTGTACCATTTCGAGAAGTAAAAAAGAATGTATACATAGGTGAAATCATTGTGAATACATGGTTCAAACAAGTGGAATACCCTATGTATCTGCAGATTGCATTCTTAACAGATGGAACAGGGGCACCACGGTTACGATATGTCATGACCCATGTGAAAGATGAAATGCTGAGAAAACAACTAAATTATTTATTATAAACAAAAGTTGCAAACTTTAAGAGTGACTATAGGTCTAGAGGACGTTGAAATAGTGATATCTTAGAGAATGCAACTTTTGTTTTTAAATGAAAAAACTTCTCATGCTTATTGACAGATGATAGGATTGTTTGTATTATAATAATAGAAATAATTTTCATTATTTTGATTCATCTTTCGAGATGATATATATCCGGATTATCTATTTGCTGTGAGAGCAAGTGTTCTCCCCAAAATAAGTAAAAAGGCAGGTACAACAAATGGAATCCATCGAGCAGATTATCGGTTACCATTGTGCGCCCGCGATTCGAGGAATTAAAGTGGCAAATCTTGTTGCTTTACCTCAGCATTTAGGGGCTAAGATGGTAGAAAAAACAAATGAGTATAATGATAAATTTAATCAAAAAGGACTGTTCTTTTATGAACTGTGCCATTGT
Source organism: uncultured Veillonella sp. (assembly GCA_963554425.1). GTDB lineage: Bacteria > Bacillota > Negativicutes > Veillonellales > Veillonellaceae > F0422. The sequence goes on along the minus strand of CAUVRW010000022.1, from coordinate 5,694 downwards.
GAAAAACGAAAATTATTACTCGTATTTCGTGAACGTATGCTTGAGGACTATTTGAGACAACCTGAGGTGCTAGCATTTTTACATCATTATGGATATGAATCCTATGAAACATTGGCAGATTGGTTATTACATTTGCGTGAGCGTATTGAAATGAGCGATGTGTTTCCTCATGAAATCGGTGTATTTTTAGGATATCCATTAGAAGATGTAAAAGCGTTTATTCAATTCCGAGGAGCAGGCTATAAAGTCTGTGGTGACTGGAAAGTATATGGAAATCAAGCGTCAGCTATGCACGCATTTCATTGTTTTCGAATGTGCCGTGACTACTGTCACGCACAGTTGAATAAAGGAAAATCTTTAGAGTCTTTGGTTGCCGTAACGGCATGCTAGGAGGTAACATTATGATCGCTGTAATTTATTGGTCTGGAACAGGTAACACAGCTGCAATGGCAGAAGCTGTAGGTAAAGGCATCGCTGATGCTGGTCAAGAAGTGGTAGTAAAATCCGTTTCTGAAATCACTGCTGATGAAGCAGCTGGCTATGAAAAATTAGCATTAGGCTGTGCTGACATGGGTGCTGAAGAATTAGAAGACGGCGAATTTGCACCATTCTATGAAGCATTAGAACCTAAATTGGCAGGCAAAAAAGTAGTATTGTTCGGCTCCTACGGTTGGGGTGGCTCTTGGTTAGATGACTGGGCTGGCCGCGTAGAAGGCGCTAATGGCGTTGTAGTTGACAAATTACCAGTAATGGGTGAACCTGATGATTCTGGTAAAGAACAATGTGAAGCATTAGGAAAAGCATTAGTAAATGCATAAGCCAACTATACGGCATATGATAACTCAATATACTAGCTCTTAATCATAAGAGGTGGATAGTACAGCTATTCACCTCTTATTTTATTTTTGCAACCCTATTGCTAATTCGGAATCACTCACAGATTGACCGTGCACGTTAAACTTTACTATAATAAAGAAATAGTTATAGTTATTAGTATAGGAGGTATTGTATGCAAGTATTACAAAACTGGAAATTACATGCATTGGCTCTTGTGATTACCATCATTGCAGAAATGATTGGAATCCAACGATTTGGAGCTGTGGTATTCTTACCGCTTCTTTACGCGTTGATTATGGGTTTATTTGTATCCATTCCATCATTCAAAATTTTAACAGTGGAAACCATGGAAAAATCAGCGGATTATCTTGGGATTGCAGTGATGCTCTTAATGGTTAAAGTAGGATTAGGGATTGGCCCTAACTTAGAAATCTTATCTACAGCTGGATTAGCTCTTATGTTACAAGAGTTAGGTCATTTCTTTGGTACTATTTTATTCGGCTTACCAGTGGCATTACTAGTAGGAATGCGCCGTGAAGCAGTAGGTGCATGTTACTCCGTAGACCGGGAACCTAATGTGGCGATTATCATCGATAAATTTGGCTTTAGTTCTCCTGAGGGTCGTGGCGTGATGGGTATGTATATCTGTGGTGTATTGATTGGCGCTATGTGGGCCTCTGTACTAGCAGGATTCTTTGCTCAAATGGGCTGGTTCCATCCATTGGCATTGGCTATGGGGGCAGGTGTAGGTAGCGCTAGTATGATGGCTGCTTCTACAGCTCCTATTATTGCGGTGTATCCAGAGTATGAAGCTCAAATTGCAGCCTTAGCAGGGGCAGCTAATTTGTTGACTACCGTATTAGGTGTGTATTTTGGTATTTTCGTATCCTTACCGGTGATGGAAAAAACATATAATTTCTTTACAGGCCGCACACGTGAACAAGATTTAGCAGAGGAGGGACAATAAGATGACTATGAGTGAAAAAATTACGCAATTTGTCATTGTCATATGCATTGCAGCGATTATGACTGCCGTGGGGAATGTCATTGATGGTAAGCATCTATTGGGCCCAAGCCTTGTAGGTGTGTTTGTTATTGCAGGCTTAGCTATTATTGGTGCTATTATTTCTTATTTACCATTAGCAAACCGTTTTCCTATGGTATTCTGGGTATCTTTAGTAGGTGTCATCGCCTCCTTGCCAGTCATGCCAGGGCAAGCATGGATTATTGCACAAACAAAAGAAGTAACATTCTTGGCTACTACAACACCTGTATTGGCATACGCAGGCCTTTCCCTAGGAAAAGACTTGGGAGCATTCCGTCGTCTATCTTGGAGAATCATTCCAGTAGCGTTAGCGGTAACAGCTGGTACATTTGTATGTGCTTCAGCAGTAGCACATTTTGTATTGCATATGCAAGGTGTAATTTAAATACAATGATATAGGTTATAGTTGAACCTAATGAAAGAGAGTTGATGAATTCTTATCAACTCTCTCTTTGTTTTCATGATACAATAGGATGTAAGAGTCATATATAGATACCTTTTAGTGAAGGTATTTTCATACAATGTAAAAGGAGACAGACTATGTTAACGAAAGAAGAAGTGAAACAACGTGTATGCGATGCCATTGTAGCAGGGCAAGATCGCTTGCGTATGTTGGCGAGTGCCATTATGGATGAACCAGAATTGGGATATAAAGAACATAAGACATCTCAAAAAGTACAAGATATGTTTACGGAGCTAGGGATTCCTTTTACGACTGGTCATGCTATTACAGGTGTGAAAGGTCGTTTGCATGGTGGTAAATCTAAAAAAACTGTCGCCATGATCGGTGAATTGGATGCCATCGTATGTCACCGTCATCCAAAGGCAGATCCTATGACAGGGGCAGCCCATTGTTGTGGTCATAATGTGCAAATTGCCAATCTATTTGCAGTGGCTATGGGCTTACAAGCAGAAGGTGTTATGGAATCTCTCGGTGGGGATGTAGTTTTATTTGCGGTCCCAGCAGAAGAGATGATCGAAGTAGATTATCGCAATACATTGCGTGAAAAAGGAACGATTAAATATTTAGGCGGTAAGCAACAGCTGATTTATGAAGGAGCTTTTGATGATATCCATATGGCGATGCAAATGCATGTGGAAACAGCGGACACACCGACTGGAGAAATGAACTTAGGTAGTACCTCCAATGGATTTGTGGCAAAACTGATTGAATACCATGGTAAGATTGCCCATGCGGCGGCAGCCCCTCACGAAGGGATTAATGCATTAAATGCAGCTTTAATGGGTGTAATGGGAGTGCATGCTATTCGGGAGACTTTCAAAGAAAGCGATTATTTCCGATTCCATCCTATTATTAATCAAGGGGGGACATTGGTGAATTGTGTGCCTGATTATGTGCAAGTAGAAAGCTATGTGCGTGCCTCTAATGTACAAGCGATTGTGGATGGGAATCAACGAGTGAATCGTGCGTTAAAAGCTGGTGGCGATGCAGTAGGTGCTACTTGTGTGATTCATGATCTACCTGGCTATTTACCGATGCAGGATAATCCTAATATGAACCAGCTGTTACGTTCCAATTCTGAACCCCTATTCGGCACAGAGAATGTACGTCAGCGAGTGCATATGACAGCTAGCACAGATATGGGGGATGTATCTCATTTAATGCCTGTTATCCATCCTTGGGTAGGATGCATTGAAGGGGTGCTCCATAGTGCGGAATATAATATTACTGTACCAGATGTAGCCTATATTAAAACGGCCCAAGCCTTAGCGATGACCATCGTTGATTTACTTTATGATGAGGCACAGGTAGCGGAAGAGATTTTAGAAAACTTTGAAGCTCCTTTAACCAAAGAAACGTATATTGAATTGTTAGATTCTATTGCCAGTGGAAAATAGTAAAAATTCTCATATCTAAGATAGTCGATGTATGATATACTATATACAAAGAATAAAGATTATCCATTGGTTTAGAAAGGATGACGTAAATGAAACAATATGATGTAATCGTAATTGGTACTGGTGGTGCTAGCTTAGTAGCTGATGCAGCATTAAAAGCAGGCAAACGTGTAGCTGTTATTGAAAAAACAGGCTTTGGTGGCACTTGTTTAACACGTGGCTGTATTCCAACAAAAGTAATGGTTACTGCAGCGGATGTGGTACATGAAAGCCATGGTTGGAAAAAAATTGGTGTAGAAACTGCCACACCGACTCTTAACTGGGATGTAGTGAGTGAACGGGTTTGGAAAGCTATCAATAAAAGCAAAGGGGTTAAAGAGTTCTATGAAAGCTTTGATAACGCTGATGTATACCATGGAGCAGCTACATTTGTAAGTGATAAAGTATTATATGTAACATTGCAAGATGGTACAAAAACAGAAGAAATTACAGCACCTACTATTATCATTGGTACAGGCGGTCATTCTAAAGTAAATCATGTAGATGGCTTAGAAGAAGCAGGTTATATTACAAGTGAAAAATTCTTTGGCAGTGAATATCCAAAAGTACCATATAAACGACTAGCTGTATTTGGTGGTGGTCCTATTGGTACAGAATTTGCTGGTGTGTTTGCCGCAGCAGGTACGGAAGTGACGTTAATCCAGCGCAATGTGCGTTTATTGCCAAAAGAAGATGAAGCTATTTCTGCTCATATTTTAGAAGAAATGAAAGCCATTGGAGTGAACGTATTAACAGATACTGTATGTGATAATGTACGTGTGGATAATGGTGATAAAGTAATCACTGTGAAAAACCGTACTACAGGTGAAGTATCTGAAATCCGTGTAGATGAAATTTTGGTGGCTACTGGGATTGCTCCGTCTGTAGAAGATTTGCACCTAGAAAATACTCATATTGAGCAATTACCAGGTGGCTGGATTAAAACTAATGAATTTTTAGAAACATCTGTAGAAGGTGTGTATGCATTAGGTGATGTGAATGGTAATGCAGCCTTCCGTCATCGTGCCAACTATGAAGGGGATATTATCTCTCATAATTTATATCGTGCTACATCTCCAACAGACTATCGTTGGGCACGCTATGATTTGATTCCTATGGTGACGTTCACGTATCCAGAAGTAGGTCGTGTCGGTATGACTGAAGCAGAAGCCAAAGAGGCTGGTTATGATGTGGGAGTTGGTATTAACCACTATTCTAACTCCGCAAAAGGTATGGCCCTTGGTATCGATAAAGGCGATGTGCATGATGGATTTATTAAGGTAGTAGTAGACAAAGCTACGAATCGTCTATTAGGGGCTCATATCGTGGGACCACAAGCATCGATCTTGTTCCAACCATATGTACATTTAATGAATAGTGGTGAAGTGAAATTAGTTCCTGTTCATGAAGAAATCGGTTCTAATACAACGAAAGAACTACGTGCACAAGGTTTGACAAGGTACTTGGATCCACAATCTGTTATCTCCATTGGCGAGGCTATGGCTCCACACCCAACATTGTCAGAGGTTTCTATGTGGACACAAGTGTTCTACGAACATAAATGGTAATCCATTAATAATATATAAATTTAAAAACTGTAGTGATGGGGAGGCTATCACTACAGTTTTTTAGTTCTATGACAGATAGTAAAGTATATAATTGTACCCTAGTATTATAAAGGAGGCTACTAAGGATACTTGTAAAACTACTTCGTGGCAATGCTAATGTGGATGATTAGTTTACGATATGACCCTATATCCTATGAAAATGGAATGAGCTATTCCTGTAACACATAGGATATGATAATTTTGAAAACTATCGTTCTCAATTAAAAATATAGTTGATAAAAGAAAAATAAAAGTATATAATGAGAAAGTAATTGAGAATAAAAGGTTTGCTACACAGAGTAAGAC
>CAUVRW010000021.1:0-9674 GCA_963554425.1 uncultured Veillonella sp. | reverse complement strand
CAACCAGGCGTAGAAGTGTATAAAAAATTATTAGGACCTAAACTTTCAAAAGCATAGGAGAAGTAAGAATGAATATTTTAGTGACAGGTGGCGCAGGATATATTGGTAGCCATACGGTACGTGCTCTATTGGGAGCAGGTCATACAGTGGTGATTGTGGATAACTTATCCAGAGGTCATAAGGAGTCTATTCCAGCAGGGGTACCATTCTATGAAATGGATATTACAGACCCTGCATTAGGTGAGGTTCTTGAAAAACATCACATTGATGGTATTATGCACTTTGCAGCACACTCTCAAGTGGGCGAATCTATGGTAAATCCATCTATCTATTATGAAAATAATGTAGTAGGTTCCTATCGTTTGGTAGAAACAGCTCGTAAGCATGGAGTGAACCGTTTGGTATTCTCTTCTACAGCAGCTGTGTATGGTGAACCAGAAGTAGTGCCTATTACGGAAGATGCGAAATGGAATCCAACCAATGTGTATGGTCGCACAAAATTGATGATTGAAGATATGCTACGTGACTATAGCAAAATTTATGGATTTAAATTTGTAGCACTACGTTATTTTAATGCAGCAGGTGCTGATCCATCTGGTGAAATTGGTGAAGATCATACACCAGAAACACATCTAATCCCACTTATTATTGATGCAGCTTTGGGTAAGCGTGAATCCATCACTGTATTTGGTACAGATTATGATACAGCGGATGGTACTTGTGTACGTGACTATGTACATGTAAATGATTTAGCTTCTGCTCATATTCTAGCTATGGAATATTTGTACAATGGCGGAGAATCTGATGTATTCAATTTAGGATCCGGCAATGGATTTAGTGTAAATGAAATTGTAGCGGCTACTAAAGAAGTAACAGGTGTCGATTTCCGTGTTGATTACGGTGAACGTCGTGCTGGGGATCCAGGTACATTAATTGCATCTTCAGAAAAGATTCATGCAAAATTAGGCTGGAAACCAGTTCACAGTACAGTACAAGAAGTGATTCGTGATGCTTGGAATTGGCATCAATTACATCCTAAAGGATATTAATCGTATATAGGAGGGTATGATGAACGTATCATCTACGCAAGACCTCTACAACCAAATAAAAAGATATATACGTACACACGGTCGTCTCGTTTTCGGGGCGACCGTTTTATTGTGCCTCATTTTCTATCTAGGTTGGAGAGAGTCCGTATGGTCAGAAGTAGAACAGTTAGAAAGTCCTGTACAATCCCATCGTGAAAGTAACAGGGCAGAGGGAGGGAAACAGGGAAATACAGATATAGATTCTGTTCCTTCTGAGGCTAGTCCTAGGAAAAAGCATACTGCTCAAAAGGGGAAACCATCTACAATGAAAGAATCATCAACAAAAGAGGGCTCATCAAATGGCACGTTGATATTCCCTATTCGAAATGTATTGCGTCCCTATCCATTAGTGGACACATTTTCTAAGGAGATAGTAGGAATTAAGGGGAAAGAGATGCAAGGGCTAGATAGTAGTGGTATAGATACTAAGGAAAAAGAAATACGTAGAGGAAGACATATTAAAGAAGGAAATACAGACCATGTGTATCAACCACTAGAGATAAAAAGAACTTCTAAACATCATGATCGTGTACATCATCAAGTGCCAGTGGTTCATCTGTTAGGTATCGTGTATGGAGATGCTCCAGTGGGAGTATTAGAGATTAATGGAAATATATATACAGTACATGAAGGAGAACAGGCTGAGGGTGTACAGGTTATCACGGTTGGAGAGACAAAGGTTCAGGTTCAAATGAATGGGTCTACTCATTGGATAGAATAAAAGTAGGGTGGAAATCTTAGATGTAGTACAAGGTAGAGATATGAAGAAAGGAGACACATATGTGGATGAGAATAGTAAATTATCTTAAAAGGAAGCTAGAAATTCCTATCTATCAATCTATGTATCGATGGGGGACGGCATATGTATTAATAATGATACTCTTAGGAATCATTCCAGTAGAGGCAGTCCATATTATGGCTAAAGATATGCCGTTACGAACACTGGTGCAAACCATAGCTAGGACGGAAAAACTTTCAGTGGTAGGACTAGATACATTAGAGGGGAATGTTACCTTAGAAGTACGAGAAAATTCTGGGAGAGAGGCTATTAATAAATTGGGCTCACAGTTAGGTTTTTTAGTGTATGAAGAAGATGGAACATTTATTGTAGAAGGACGTCATGAAGAAAAAGAACGACGGCATGTGCGGAGAATCGTAGCAGAGACGGCCACTCCTGAAGAATTGAGTAATCTTATTCAGACCGTAGTTCCCAAGGAACATATACAAGTGATACGAAGTACCAACGAAGTCATCTATTACGGAACCGTTCATGAAATTTTAGAAGTTGAAAAAGTACTTGGATCTTGGCATACCACCCCGAAACAGGTTCAGTTAGATGTGGCAGTATTGGCTATGGAAAAAGGATATGCAAAAGAATTAGGGATACAATGGTCATTTCCAGGGTTACAAAGTTCAGGACTTTCTATGCATGGAAAATCTGAGTCCGGTATAGAAGGGAATGTGCATATCGGTCATATTCCCAAGGGCACATCGTATTCGTTTTTAGCGCACCCTGAAGTATCTGCTAAAGAAGGAAGTAGTCGTATGGCATTGATTGCAAGACCTAGCATTGTAGCTCTTAATGGGGAGGAAGCAAGTATACTCATTGGTGAACGCGTGCCGGTGACAGTAGAATCTATTCAAAATGGTGTCACAAGAACCAGTATTCGCTATGAAGAGGCGGGTATTCGGTTATTATGCAAACCTTATGTATTACAGGGGAATCACATTGATACTATTGTGGAAGCGGAAGTGAGTAACCCTACTTTGGTACCTGAAATGAAAGCTTATCGCATTACCACAAGGCAAGCAAAAACAAGAGTGCGCATACCTGATGGAGAAACATTGGTCATTGGTGGATTGATGGATCGACGTACCGTGCGACAATGGCAAAAAGTACCTATTTTGGGAGATATTCCTTTGATTGGGAAACTATTTCAACATAGTCGTAAAACAAAAGATGAAGTAGAATTATATATTTTAGTGACCGCTAGGGTAATTCAGTAAATAAGAAAGGCAAAATACCATATATACGCATTCACTATTCCAAAAATCCTTTTATGTATGATATGATGAAAGCATAGAACATATCAGGTTTTTGGGATATGGTCGTTATATAATAGGGGTATTGATATGAAAAAAGAAAGAAAAGAACTCTTAACGTTATGGATTACGTTGTCTTTGCAATTAGGAACCTATGCAGCACAGGGCATTATAAGTCACGAAGTAATGGTGGACAATAGTCAGGCTGTTCCCATTATACAGATTGCAAGTCCGACCCATGGTGTATCCCATAATCGGTATGAGTCCTTTTCTACAGATACGGGGGCTATCTTTAACAATGCTACTACACCTACAGTTAGCACTCAGATTGGTCCTGTAAATGCAAACCCTAACTTACGAGAGTCTGCCAACCTTATTGTCAATGAAGTAGTAGGGACTTCTACATCCCAGTTAGCAGGAACTTTTGAAGTAGCAGGACAGCCTGCGGATGTGGTCATTGCCAATCCCAACGGGATTTCTATCAAAGGAGTTCATTTTATTAACACCCCAAAAGCCACGCTTACTACAGGTGTCCCACACATGGTAGATGGTCAGTTAGAAAACTTTACCATTGAGAAAGGAAAGATTGATGTAACAGGGGCTATCAATGCACCTACGGAACATAGTGGAGCTAACTCATATACCCCTATTTCAAAGGTCGATTTACTGGCAAAGACGATTCGTATCAATGCAGATGTGGTGGCACAAGATTCTATTCGAGCTATCACAGGACGTAATATAGTGAATTATGCGGATGGAACGGTAACAGCTAGGGAATCTGGTGGAAATACCTCTACAGGTGTTGCCTTAGATGTAGGGGCTCTTGGTGGTATGTATGGAAATACCATTTCTTTAATCGGTACAGAATCTGGATTAGGTGTTAATATCAGTGGCTCTATCGATGCCATAGCGGGGAACCTACATATTGATACAGCGGGAAATCTCACCATTGAACAAGGTGGTTCACAGCAAGAGCCTACAAGTATTCACAGTGCCAAAAAAGTAGTGATTCGTAGCCAAGACTTTCATAATCGTGGCACCCTTGTGAGTGATGAAACAGTGACAATACAAAGCGGTACACTTACCAACGATGGGAACCTACAAGGAAAACAGATTGAGGCGAATGTGACCAATCTTCGTGGACAGGGAGTGATTTCCAGTGCGGAGAATATAACAATCCAAGGTATAGACTCTATTGTGTATCAAGGCGGCATACGCTCTCAGTCTGGGGATATCACTGTACGTGGGAAACAGGTAGAAGTAGATCGAAACCATATACAAGTAGTATCTAAAGATAAACTGCATATAGAATCGCAAACACCTAATCCTGAAATACCTGTAGATAGCTCAAAACCAGCTTTAGAGAACCCTTTACATACACCGACCATACAACCTATCCCTCATATACCTAACAAGGTGGTGGTAGAGGATACACAAGAAGAGTTACCTATTGTTGTAGATACGAATAGTCCCAAGAATCGCCAACCTATCTTAGATACGACGAGGAATGGCATAGATATCCTACACATTGCTGGTGTTGATGGAAACGGTGTTTCTCACAATGCATATACACAGTTTAATGTGAAAGACCGAGGCCTTATTCTCAATAATGCTACGAAATACACAAAAACTCAGTTAGCTGGTTACATTGATAAAAATATGTTCTTAGCTGGGAATGGTGCTAAGACAATCATCAATGAAGTTACCTCTACGAACCCATCTACGTTGAAGGGATATATAGAAGTGGCAGGGAATCCAGCGGATGTAGTCATTGTGAACCCAAATGGTATGACCGTCAACGGATTTGGTGTGATCAATGGCACTCATATGACCCTGTAAGGGAAAGATTATATAGACATCGTAGGAAAGGGCTATGGGGGAAAGCAGATAGATAGTACTTTCATCACTGACCATCTACGTAACCGCCGCAGTGAACTATGGGGCCATCACCTTCGTATTGACACAGATACCTTAGAGAATACAGGAAATATAGCAGCAGAGACTATGCATATATCTGCCAAAACTATGCACAATGCGGGTTTTGTAGAAAGTAAAGATACTCTCCAATTTGCTGGAAATGAGCTTGTACAAGATAAGGGAATTATGAAGGCGAATCAGAATGTACATATCTCAGCGCATCATATCCGAAATAGCAATTCTTCTGTATTAGAAGCTGGTACTAGTGTGCATATCACGGGAGATACCTTACAGAACGATGCGTCCCATGTGGTCAGTCATGGTGTGATGCACTTAGGCGTAGGCAATTTAGAAAACACAAACATAGGGGCAATCATTGTAGAAGATACCCTACAGATACAAGGGAATACCTTTGCTAATACGAAAGGCATTCTCTTTGCAAAAAACGATGCAGAGATAGATATGAAAGAAGATGTGACGAATACAGATGGGTTGTGGCATGTGTTAGGTAATTTGCGTGCGCAAGGTCGCCACATTCGGAATATCAACAGCAAAGGTTCTTACTTTGGTTCAGATATCTATGTAAAAGGTAATGCCTATGTATTGGGAAAAGAGAGCTTTGAAAATAGGTCATCAGATGTCATTGTCAAAGGTGATCTCACTATCACAGCCCCTAAAATACAAAACCATAAGGATGTGTTTAAGACGGGGTGGACCATTTCAGAAGAAGATAAGTATGAGGGCATACCGCATCTAGACCAGCCTAACTATTATGAGGCAGATAGAAAATACCATAGAACGATTCATACAGGAACCATAGAAGAGGAAACCGCCACATCTAGAATACTGAGCGATGGTACAATTCACATTACAGGGCAAGATGTGCAAAATACATATAGCCAGATTATGGCGAAGGATGGCTTACAGGTTACGGCAGATTCCATTACCAACACAGGATATCAAGGGACGGTTCACTACGATGATATAGGCCGAGATAGACATTACTGGAAGTATAAACAGAAAAAACGCTGGTGGAAACGTAAAAAGTGGGTCTATGGACATACAGATATTCCCTATGAACATCACGAGAGCTTTGATGCTGAAAGTAGTCCATCTAGTGAACGTATTGCTGTATTAGGCAGTCATGGAACTACGAGCATCCAGTCTAATGCATTTACCAATACAACACTTGAGGCAGATGGAACAGCTTATGCCATACGAGATAAAAAGGTTGAAACTGCGGTGGCACCTACAGATGTTTCTAAATTAGTGACCCCTGTGTTGGAACCATCAAAACAACTCTACATGACGAGGGAGCCCCTTGCCGTTGCCAAGATAGAAGAGAACCCGTTATATACAGATAAAAAGCAATTTTTGTCTAGTGACTATATGGTCGCTAGATTACAAGCAGACCCAGAACGAGTGTACAATCGATTACGCAATGGATATGAAGATCAAGAAATAGCGAAAAAAGAACTCCGTCAAAGTGGTCATACTCTTACGAAATATACAGGTCATGATCAGTCTTTACTTTCAGGGATACCTAATAGCATGTTACAAGCGGGAGATTTGCGCAAAGATGGTAGTATCGTCTTAGGTAAAGACGTGAAAATAACAAGCCAAAAACTATATAATACTGGCAGCATACAAGCTAAGGACTCTCTGTCCATTACAGGAAATCATGTCCGAAACCTCAGTGGGTCTATGAATGGCAATCTAGTGTCTATACGAACAGATATGTTAGAAAATACTTCGGGTCGTATACATGGTAAAGATGGTGTTCATATAGAAGGAAAGGATATCCGTAATGAAACGCAAATAATGACTAACAGTTCATTTGGATATCAACAAGATACAGCGCATGGAAATGCTAGTATCACTAGTGAAGGTAGTATCCATATCCAAGGGTATTCCATACGCTCTGTAGGCGCTACTATACAGGGTAGTAATACAGTGAATCTCGCAGGGAAAGATATACAACTCTCTGCCCGGACCTTACAAAATCGTTATATAGGTAGCGGAGTGACCCTAGAGTCCACTAAGTACCTAGGAAGTACCGTACAAGGACATACGGTACAAGTGCAAGGAGGAGAGATCACGTTACAAGGCTCTCGCATGATAGGACACACAGTGGACCTTACAGGGAACTCTCTAACCCTTACGAATGTAACAGATAGAACTTTGTCAGATGTAGCTGTGGGTGCTAGAGGTAGTGACTATTTCAACCGTAAGATGGTTATAGAAGAACAGAATCTAGGAGCTACCATTGAAGGTGATACCGGTGTGAAGGTGCGTATGGATAACAATGTATCCATGAAAGCAAGTACCATACATAGTAAAACGGGCCTTGTAGATGTACAAGCAGATCGAGTATCTATTGCACATGGTACTGAGCGTCATGAAACACTATCTGAGATACATCAAAAAGATAGAGGGTTCTTATCATCTACCACAAGGGATACCTATGACCATAGACGTACAGATACGGTAGTGGGCTCTACTATTTCAAGTGGTATTGTTAAGGTAGATGGTAAACAAGACGTACTAGTCAAAGCCAGCCATATAGTGGGGGATGCAGATGTTACGGTTACGAGTGCAGGTAATTTGACCATCACATCAGCACAGGAAGAATCTGGTGCCACTCATCGTGAGGAAGTACGTAAATCGGGTATTTTTGGTAATGGCGGTCTTAGCCTTACCATTGGTACACAAAAACAAACAGATACTTACGATGCTAAGAGCAGTGTAGCTAAAGGCAGCGTGATTGGAAGTCGCTTTGGTTCTGTCACCTTAGGTGCTACAGGATCTACACAAGTAGAAGCCAGTGATGTAGCATCGAAAGGGGATATTCAGGTTCAAGGATCTGGTGTGACAATACGTAATGGTTATACCACATCCCATACAGAAGAAACACATAGATTTTCTAAAACGGGGCTTACTCTTTCTTTGTCGAATCGCTTAGTAGATACTACAACCAATGCAGTAGGTACACTCACACGAGCAAACTCTGTAAAAGACGAACGATTGAAAGCTCTATTAGCCTACAAAACCTATGACGATGCTAAGACATCTATAGAAAAATCTAAACTGAAAGACCAAGCCAAGAGTTTACACCTCAATCTATCTTTAGGCACAGAACGAAGCGAAGCTTCTACGAATGTAGATAGTAAGATAGCAAAAGAATCGACTGTTGTGTCCGATGGACATATTCGTATTACCACTAAGAAGGATGATATCCGCATAGAAGGAAGCGATGTACAAGGCAAGGACATTACCTTAGATTCTGCGAACAGTATCTATGTGAAGGGCAAAGAAACAACATCTAATATGGTCCAGAGTATGAAACAGAAACAAGCCTCCTTAGGTATTTCCTATGATCTCTTACAACATCGATTCTCCGATATATCTGTCAATGCCAGTGGCAGTAAAGGCAATATTGTAGGCACAGACATAGTCCATGATCCTACGAAGATAATAGCAACGAATACCCTTGGAGTGAACACAAAACAGGATGTACACATCAAAGATGGTGTTCTCAAAGGAGATGCTATTGAGGCAAATGTGGGTGGAAATTTAGAGATTCACTCTGTACAAGACACACATGATTATACAGACCGTACTACATCTGGTGGCATAGGACTTAGCCTATCCAAGAAAGGTGTATTCAAATCATTACAAGGTTCCTTGCAACGGACGGATATAAATAGCAAATACACCTCTGTGATCCACCAATCTGGACTCTATGCAGGAAGTACAGGATTCAATATATCTGTAGGAAATACGACCACATTAGAAGGGGCCCTGTTATCTAGTAAAACAGATAGGAACATACTGAAAACAAAACAGTTAGTTATGAAGGATATGAAGAATAGGGCGAAGTATACCTATGGATCTAAGGGAGTGTCTTATCTAGCGGATCCAACGATTGGAAAAAGCAGTAAGCAATATAACGAACTTGGATTGGTACCTACGATTATGCCTGGGGAACGTGGCAAAGCGAATAGTATAACCTATTCAGCGATAGCTAAGGGAGTGCTTGACGTGGAACACCCTGAGGTGAATCTCAATGCCATTCGTAGAAATACGGAAGATTCACTACATACATTAGCTACTATTTTTGATAAGCAAGGTATTGCAGAACGACAAGAAACAGCTAAATTATTCAGCAAGTATATGAATGAAGCAATCCATAGATTTGGTGAAATGAAAGATGCAAAAGGACAACGAATTTATAAAGATGGTTCATCTGAAAAGGTCGCATTGCATGCTCTATCTGGTGCTATTACATCAGCCATTGTAAAAGGAAATCCTACAACTGGTGCACTATCCGGTGGACTCAATGAAGCGTTGATACAATCCATAAGTAAATTAGCAAAGGATCACCCAGCAAGAGCGCAACTACTATCTGCTAGCCTTGGTTATACCGTAGATAAACTATTAGGTGGAGACGGATTAGAAGGTGCTAGTATTGCACAAGCTGGAACGAAGTGGAATAGTTTATTACCACAATTAGAAAATGATTTGCATGGAATTGGATCTACTTTATTTACTCTAGCTACTTTGTCAAGCTTAAAAATAGATTCAGCTGGGAAAATCATTGATAAATACGGAAATATTCTTTTTGAA
>CAUVRW010000020.1:0-10029 GCA_963554425.1 uncultured Veillonella sp. | reverse complement strand
TTGGGCCATAATAATTGAATCCATAACTTAATTGACCATAACCACCAATCATATGCGTTGGTTTCAAATGAATGTGAGTTGGTGCATTGTGTGTACCACCACGTTGTTTTTTGATTTGCGCAGCAGGTACGTTGATGTGACGGTCTTGGGCATGGTGCATGTAAGAAATACCACGAGGAATACGTGGGGATACTACTGCACGAGCTGCAACGATACCGTTTTTATTGAAAGCTTCTACCCAATCATTATCTTGGACATTGATTTCCTTCGCATCATCTTCGTTCAACCAAATTGTTTGTCCACCACGGAACAATGTTAGTAATTGTTGGCTATCGAAGTACATACTATGAGTAGACCATTTATTATGTGGTGTTAAGTATTTCAATGTAATTTGAGGAACGCCTTCTTGTGCGTAATCACCTTTCACTGGTGCGTAAGACAAGACTGGTTTATAAAGAGCCATAGCCTCACCATAATCACGCATCATTTCATGATCACAATAGAAGGATTGACGACCTGTGATAGTACGGAATGGAACTTTATCCTCAGTAGATGTTGTAAATGGAGAGTAACGACGGTCTTTATTATTTTTACCTGTACTTGTTACAGATGGAATGATAAAGCGTGGTTGACGAACCATATCTTCAAAGGTAATACGTTCTTCTTCACGACCTTTTGCATTCTTTTGAAGATCTGTTAAGCCTGTTTTTTCTTCCATTGCTTGCCAGGAACGAACTGCCAATTTACCATTCGTACAAGAAGACAATGTTAACACAACATTACAAGCTTCACGCGCTTCATAGATGCTTGGACGACCATGAGATACGAAACCTGGTTGATTGATAGTACCATTTTGTTCATATAAGGATTGGTAAGCATCAGATACATCCCATGATAAACCATGAGCGCCCACTTTATTTTCAATATTAGGACCTAAGCCAATGAATTTTTCAAAGATTTTACTGTAGTCACGTTTTACGTGTACAAGATTTGGCATTGTTTTACCTGGAATAGGCTCACATTCACCTTTGCTCCAGTCTAATACTTTACCCAATGGTTGAGCCACTTCGCCTGGGCTGTCATGACCCAATGGTTGCGCTACGATATCTTCGTATTCAGTGAAACCAGACTCTTTTGCTACGCGAGATACTGTTTCTGCTAACGTACGGAATGTATCCCAGTCAGATTTAGTATCCCATGCGCAATCTACAGCCGCTTGGAATACGTGCACGTATGGATGCATATCTGTAGAAGATAAGTCTTGTTTTTCGTACCATGTCGCTGCAGGGAATACGATATCAGAATATAACGCAGTGGAAGCCATACGGAAATCGATGTCGATTAATAGATCTAATTTACCTGTTTCTGGAGCTTCACGCCAGTTGATTTCTTCTGGGCGTACTGGTGCATCTTCATCTTCAATCACACCATTTTTAGTACCCAATAAGTATTTCAAGAAATACTCATGACCTTTAGAGGAGGAACCAATCAAGTTAGAACGCCATACGAACAAGTTGCGAGGATGATTTTCTTTTGCAGAAGGATCTTCCACGCAGAATTTCAACTCTTTGTTTTTCAAAGCTTGTACGATGTATTGGTTAATTTCTGCCTCAGTACCTGCGCCTGTAGCACGAGCATCGTTGATTAAATCTTGATAGTTACGGTTGAAAGTAGGGTAAGACGGCAACCAACCTAAACGAGCTGCCAACACGTTATAGTCACCAGGGTGTCTGTAACGAGGTGTAGCTAATTTAGATACACGGTCTGCTAGGTCGATGCAGTCAGAACGATATTGTTCTGTAGCAAAGTAGAACCAAGATGTACCATTTTGTAAACGAGGTGCTTTACTCCAGTCGTTCGCTGTCATAATGCCAGCCCAACCTTCTACAGGACGTAATTTTTCTTGTCCTACATAGTGAGCCCAGCCACCGCCGTTAACGCCTTCTGTACCACAGAACATGATCAAGTTAAGGATCGTACGGTAAATTATGTCAGCATGATACCAGTGGTTGATACCAGCGCCCATGATGATCATGGAGCGACCTTTTGTTTGTTCTGCGTTGTCTGCAAATTCACGAGCTGTACGAATCACTACGTCTGCTTTCACGCCAGTAATTTTTTCTTGCCATGTTGGTGTATATGGAGTGTCTTCTTCATAGCTAGTCGCCACTTCACCGCCTAAACCACGATCGATACCATAGTTAGCAAGAATCAAGTCGTAAACTGTTGTTACTTGTACAGGACCTTCTTTAGTTTGTACTGTCATAACAGGAATAGCACGTTCAATAATACCTTCATGAGCTTCGTCGCCGAAGTATGGTAATTTTACTAATGCAACGGAATCACGTTGGTCAATGACAGATAAACGAGGGGAGATTGTCTCGCCTGTTGCACGGTTTTCAAGACGTAAATTCCATTTTTTAGGATTTGTATGACGATCACCTAATGTACCATTTGGTGCTACCAATGTATTTGTAATTTCATCGATCACTACTGTATGGAAATCAGCACCCTCTTCTGTGCTACCTAGATCTTGATTATTCAAGAAACGACCCGCTTGAATAGCACCATTGATTTCTTCTACACGTACTAAGAATGGTAAGTCAGTGAACTCTTTTGCATATTCTTTGAAATATGGAGTTTCTTTATCTACATAGTATTCTTTCAAAATGACATGACCCATCGCCATCGCCATTGCTGCATCTGTACCAGCTTTTACATTCAACCAAGTATCGGAGAATGTAGTGGATTCTGCATAGTCAGGAGACACAGAGACTACTTTTGTACCTTTATAACGTACTTCTGCCAAGAAGTGAGCATCTGGTGTACGAGTCAATGGTACGTTGGAACCCCATGTAATGATATAACCTGCATTGTACCAGTCACCAGATTCTGGAGTATCTGTTTGTTCACCCCAAACTTGTGGACTTGATGGAGGCAAGTCCGCATACCAGTCATAGAAGGAAAGTGGAGTACCACCCATAAGGTTCAAGAAACGCGCACCACCTGCATAGGACAACATGGACATCGCTGGAATTACAGAGAATCCTGCGTTGCGGTCTGGACCATATGTTTTTGCTGTATATAATAAGGAAGCTGCTACGATTTCTGTAGATTCATCCCAAGTAGAACGCACAAAGCCACCCATACCACGAGCAGATTTATAGCGTTTTGCTTTTTCAGGATCTTCTACAATAGATTTCCATGCTTCGATAGGGTTTTTAGCTGTTTTCTTCGCTTCTCTCCAAAGCTCAATCAACTCACCACGTACATATGGATATTTTACGCGTAGTGGGCTGTATAAATACCAAGAGAATGTAGATCCACGAGGGCATCCACGTGGTTCGTAATCTGGCATATCATCTGGTGTTTTAGGATAATCAGTTGCTTGATTTTCCCACGCTACAACACCATTTTTTACGTAAATATTCCAGCTACAAGAACCAGTACAGTTTACGCCATGTGTGGTGCGGACTACTTTATCGTAGGACCAACGGTCACGATAAAAATTTTCCCATTCACGACCACCTTCTTCTGTGATTTGATGGCCTGTTGGAGATACGTCCTTCTTGCGAAGAAACTTAAATTTTTGAGATAAAAGACTCATCTCATGTCCTCCTTAAAAATACAAAAAAACCCTTGCCTTCGTAGTGCTCACAGCAAGGGGGGATAACCTTAATCATTCGATATTGCTAATATTAGGATCGATAGTTTCTATATCTAAATCTAGCAAATCGATTAATGCATCAAAGTCACAGATTACCAGATGGTGTTTATCATAGGCTACATAGCCTAACTTTCGTAACTCACTTAGCATGCGGTTTAAACCTTCCCGTGATGTGGCAGTAAATTCAGCTAACTCTTGGTTGCTTAATGCAATGTCGATATAAATACCGTCATCCCGCTTAACACCATAACTATTAGCTAAACGCAATAATGTAGAATAAAATGCACCTTTCTTACCGTATAATAATAAGTCTCTATACTTAGCTTGTTGTCGACGCATATGAAGCGTATAAATCTTCATCATCGCAATGGCTAAGGAATGATCCTTAGCAATGGCAGGTTCTAATACATCGTAACGTATACAATAGACTGAGCAATCTTCTCTTGCAATGGCATTAAATACATACGATCTCGTATTCGTCTCATACAAAGGAATTTCCCCAAGCACATTATTCTTACCTACTAATCGTAATGCAAAAATATGTCCTGTGGATTCAAATTTCTTAATACTGAGGCGCCCTCTCTGAACGATATAAAAATGTTCTGCCTTATCGCCTTCGTGAAATAAAAATTCTCCTTTTTTCAGATGAATTACTTCACCTGGCAATGCTAGCAATTGATTGATTAACTCCTGTTCCATACTGTCACCATACATCTTTCAGTAACATCCCATACTTATGAAGTTGATATAAACTTAGCTATATCAATTTCTCAATTACATTTTAAATTTTGCGCTATGTTACTATTATAACTTATTAATAATTATATAAGTTGTGCTTTTTATCACATTCACATTATATTATATCTTATATAATAAGTGTGTGATTTTAGGCACATATTATAATGAAAGTATGGCATAAGTCAATATTTTTTTATACTAATTTGTGTCTTCGATTTACTGTGATACAAAAAGTATCACAAGTTGTACGTTGAAAGGATTAAAGGAGTGTTCTCATGTCAGAGATGAAAATGCCTCAAGTGGGTGCGAGCCGCAAAGAAATTATTGCGAACTGGCAACCAGAAAATCCCGAATTTTGGGAAAAGTTTGGCAAAAAAATTGCTAAACAAAACTTGGTAGTTTCTACCATTGCATTAACGTTATCATTTTGCGTATGGTATTTATGGTCAACCATCGCAGCACAATTAAATGGAGCTGGATTCCATTTCACAACAGAACAGTTATTTACACTGGCTGCCTTCCCAGGTTTAGTAGGTGCTACATTCCGTTTTATTTATACTTACATGCCAGCTTTAATAGGTGGTAGAAACTGGACTTTTATTTCTACAATTATTTTATTAGTACCTGTAGTATGGTTAGGCTATGCTGTACAAGATACAACCACATCCTATGAAACATTCATGATCTTAACAGCTTTGATCGGTTTAGCCGGCGGTAACTTCTCCTCCTCCATGGCTTACATCGGTAACTTCTTCCCTAAATCTGAAAAAGGTACCGCTCTTGGCATTAATGGTGGTATTGGTAACCTTGGGATCTCCGTTATCTATTTCTTAGCTCCATTCGCTATGGGTTCTGCTACATTAGGTAATATCTTCGGTGTCACACCAGCTATCGTTAAAGGCAATGCAGTATACTTAGCCAACGCGGCGTTTATGTGGATTGTGCCTTTAGTAATTATCTTAGCGTGCATGACTCGTTACATGGATAACTTGCCACTAGCAAAACCTAATCCTAAAGCGCTGGCTCAAATTTTTAGCAACAAACACACATGGGCTATGACATTGTTATATACATGTTCCTTCGGTGCCTTCTCTGGATATGCAGCAGCACTTGGTCTACTTGTTAAAACAGAGTTCCCTGAAATTCCATTTGCTCACATCGCATTCGTGGGACCTTTAGTATCTGCCAGCCTTCGTCCAGTAGGTGGTTGGTTAGCTGACAAAATCAATAGCGGTACAAAAATTACTTTCATCGGTTTGATTGGTTTATGTATCACTACTGTATTAATCGCTGTAGGCGTGGATATGCATCACTTCGACTTTTTCTTTGGAATGACTGTATTAATGTTCGTATCCTGCGGTTTCGTAACAGGATCTACATTCCGTATGATTCCTCACATCTTCACAGATGGATTACAATCTTCCTTAATTGCTGGTTTCGTAGCAGCTGTAGCGGCGTACGGTGCCTTCATTACACCAAAAATCTTTGGCTATGTATACACAACATTTGGAAGTATCCACCCAGCATTCGCAGTATTACTAGCTTTCAATATCGTAACAGTATTCGTATGTTACTGGTTCTACGTTCGTAAAGCAGCTAACATGAATGTATAATTAAATCTGATAAAAAAGAGCACGGTTCAGGCCGTGCTTTTTTGTATGCTTAACGATTCTGTTGTGCCATATGAGTTGTATTGAAAGTTACTAGAATTTGCTATTGATTCGCCTATTGTAATATTTAATCGCCTAAAAATATGGTATAATTAGGCGAATATAGAAAGGAGTAGGCGAATGAAAACTTTTAATTATTCACTCTATGAAAGTACTCTATGGGATAGTGAAATTATTAATTTATTAGCACAGATCCATGAACACAAGGGAAAACAGGAACTATTCATACAACAAAAGCCTGCTGTGCTAGATACACTAGTGGAAATTGCAAAGATTCAAAGTATTGAATGCAGTTCCAATCCTAAGTAAATCCACCATAGAAAATATGTTGAAACAATTAGTAGAAGAAAAGTACATTGAACGACACGGAAAAGGGAAAGCCACCTTTTATGTGAAGAAATAATATACCAATGAATTTAATTATACCAAACTAGTAATGCCTCGCCAACTAGTTTTACCATTGGATTATGGCATGTTGATGATAAAAGAAACAGCTCCTATGCGGTTACTCGATGCTGTATTGAAGGAATTAGACTATAAAGAGTTACAGCATTTGTATTCTTCTAAAGAAAATTTGTCAACTGATCTTGACAATATCAAATCCCATTGTTGTCATAAGGATTGGTTTGTTGTAAAATGAAGTTGAATAGCGAAGGATATGACGATGATTACTTTAACTGAGCACCCTAAAACGATATAAAATACGAATTTTTGAAAGGAGCAAACATCATGGTAAATGAAATCACAAACGATTTTGCAACGCGACGTTTTCGCGTGGCAAATGTGGCAAAGGCGGGCAATGTCGCAACGCGCACGCCAATCTACAGCACGGAGTCAACGAGCGGTGTCGTCTGGGTCATAAAGCCTGGGCAGACGATTCAGCCGCACGGTCACGCCAATGCAGATGATATATGGATTTGCATTGAGGGAGAGGGCGTCTTTTACCCTACCCCCGGAGAGGAGCACCCCATCGCGAAGGGCGATGTCATCGTCTCAGCGAAGGGCATGTGCCACGGGATGAAAAATACAGGCACGAAGGACTTTGTCTTTGTTGGCATCCTTGCCCCCGTCCCTGCGGATTATTTCCCCATCGAGCCGTAAAGAGTCTGTAGACAGTAGGAACTGATCTTGACAATATCAGTATCACCCTATGGGAAATTAATAACCGTGGATATAACTGAACCACTAAATAGCTATATAAAACCTAATAACTATATTATTTCTTTTTAATATATACACCATATAAAAAGGGGCTGTAACAAAACAGCCCCTTAAACTAAAAAAGCTATGAGTTGATTTTATATATTCAACTCATAGCTTTTTTCTATATTTCTAAGAAAAAGGACCCCGAAGGGCCCTCTTCATAGTTATAGATAATCTGTTACTATATGCCACAAATCATCTATTGTCATCTCTACAGATATGCATATACATCAATATAAAAGTTGATGATATATAGTAGAAGTCTATCGTTTGTAATAAATCACAATATGACGATATGGTTCTTGTCCTTCGCTATCTGTTTTGATATGTTTTTCGTTTTGCAATGCTACGTGAATGATTTTTCGCTCGAAAGCATTCATTGGTTCTAAGGCAATTTTTTGACGTGTACGTCGTACTTTAGCGCCTAAGCGATGTGCCAATTGAATTAACGTTTCTTCACGACGGGAACGAT
Organism: uncultured Veillonella sp.; assembly: GCA_963554425.1. Classification (GTDB taxonomy): domain Bacteria; phylum Bacillota; class Negativicutes; order Veillonellales; family Veillonellaceae; genus F0422. Next base: position 2,279 of record CAUVRW010000020.1, on the reverse strand, counting down.
AATTTTCCACGTCCACAACAATTTGGCAACGACGGTGAACTTCCTTATTAGCCACAAGGTTTGTTAAGTATTGGATGGCATCTAATGTTTGACCATGTTTACCAATCAAAATACCTAAATCTTCCCCATGTACTTGGAATGTGATTTTATCTTTTGTAGTCAATTTTTCAATTTGTACAGATAAACCCATCTTTCCAAACATGCCTAATAAAAATTCTTTACCTGTATCGGCAATGAAATCTTGTTCTGCTTTTGTAATACCATCTTCTACTACCACAGGAATTTCAGTATTATCTGTTTCCACAGTATCTACTGCTGTTTCTGTAACAGTTTTTACAACGGATACTACTTCTTCTACAACAGCAGTATGTTCTGCTGTTCCTTCTTCAAAGTATACGCGAACAAGAGCATTTTTTTTGCCAAAGCCTAAAAAGCCTTTTGACGGCTCTTCTAACACTTTCACAGACGTAACAACTCGACCTTGAGATTCAATTTGCGCTGTTGCTTGTGAAGTTGCCTCTTCAATCGTTTTTGCTGACACTTCAATGTAATCCATGCCTAGCCTCCTATTTGTTATTACGATAAATTAATGTTTGTTGTGCTAATTGGAATAGATTTGAAACTACCCAGTAAATTACCAATCCACTAGCAAAGTTTAAACTGATATAGCCAATGAATAGTGGCATAAAGATGTTCATAATCTTCGCTTGTTGATTATTACCACCGCTAGCAGATGTTTGTTTACTCATGATGTAAGTAGACAAGGCAGATAACACTGGTAATACATAGATTGGATCTGGATCACTCAAATTTGGTAACCATAAGAATTGTGCATATTGAGGATCATATGGATATCCTTGTAATGCATAGAAAATAGCAATCAAGAATGGCATTTGTACAAGAAGTGGTAAACAACCAGCTAATGGGTTGATACCTAATTCTTTATACATTTTCATAATTTCTTGCTGTGCTTTTTGTGGATTGTCCTTATATTTGTCTTGAATGGCTTTCATTTTAGGTTGTAATTCAGCCATGCCTTTCATAGACTGCACTTGTTTTTGTGTCAACGGTGCTAATATAAGTTTAATAACAATGGTAAGCAAAATAATCGCGATACCATAACTTGGGAAGCCCATCGATTTTGTGGCCAAAAACGAATATTCCACAAGGCTTCTCATAAAATCTACTAAATATTGAAAGATTTCCATGCCTACTCCTTTTTTTGTTCTCTGTAGTATACACCTTTGTGTACCCATATACGTTATGGTATGGTCTATATTTCATCCATACAGGTACTCAGGTATTTCCAAAACTGTGCTATGGCAAAGGATCATATCCACCCTTGTGAAAGGGATGGCATTTTAAAATCCGTTTGATGCCTAAATAGCTACCTTTTAAAGGTCCATATCGTCGCAATGCTTGCAACATATACATCGAACAGGTGGGATAAAAACGACAAGTACTTGGCTTTAAAGGAGATAGAGCATATCGATAGAACTGAACTAATCCAATTAACAAGTAATTTACAAGTTTACTAATACCCATTAGTTTCTATCCTTTAATAATTTACATTTTTTGAATAGACGCATCATTTCACGTTCTGCCTGCTCGTAGGTAGCATTGGCTAAATAACCTCGACCGACTACTACGATATGATGACCTTCACGCAATTCATGTTGATGCAAACGATACACTTCTTTCATCAAACGTCGTGCTCTGTTGCGCTGTACTGCGCCACCTACTTTTTTACCCGTAACGAAACCAATTTTACTTTTTTGCTTTGCCACTGGCATATGATAGACCACACAAAGACGTCCCACTTCATAGCGACCGTGCTTATACACTAATTGATATTCATTGTTTTTCCGAATTCTTCTATCTTTTGTTAAACTATTCATAGTTATCCTTTAATACCGTACATACAGAAAAACTTGGCTCTGCGGCCAAGTTCTCTTGCTGTATATTTGATTATGCAGATAAGCGTTTTCTGCCTTTAGCGCGTCGACGTTTTAATACTAGACGGCCACCGATGGTTTTCATACGTTCACGGAAACCATGAGTACGTTTTCTCCAAAGTGTATTTGGTTGGTAAGTACGTTTCATTACAACAACACCTCCTCATGATAGGTTTATTTTTTCGTATACCATAACATAGTAATTATATGTATAAACCCTAATTCTGTCAATATAAACCTTGTTTTTAATAGCATATATATAAACGATATGTAATATTGTCATAGTAAAGAAAAAAAGTTTTTGGTATAATAAAGCTATACACC
>CAUVRW010000019.1:0-10233 GCA_963554425.1 uncultured Veillonella sp. | reverse complement strand
AACGGTCCCTGTACATTAAGTTTATTATATAATACACACGCCGTCTCATACAATACATCTTCTCGGTCCGTCTGATAGGATAATCGTTTTTGCCGTGTTTTAGTGGTAAAATCTGGCAATCGTACTTTGATGGCTATCGTATGACCTTTGAGCCCCTTCTGGCGTAATCGCTTAGCCACGTGATGCGCAAAATATCGCCATTCATGGTCAATTTCCTCTGGATCCACTAAATCCCTTTCATAGGTCAGTTCATTGCCTACGGATTGCAATTCACGATTCCACTCAATGGGACGATGATCAATGCCTTTAGACAACAAATAGATGCGTTCACTTTGATGTCCGCAATAAGGTTCTAACTCGTGATAGGACTCTAGGAGCGCAACATCTTGAATCTGATGAAAGCCACCTCGTTGTAAAGCTTGTTCCATATGGGCCCCTACGCCCCACAATCTACGCACTGGTAAGCGCCCAATATGTGCTACCTCTTGCCCATGAGGAATAATGTATAAGCCATCCGGTTTTTTCAAATCCGATGCAAGTTTCGCTAAAAACTTATTCGGTCCAATCCCGACAGAGGCGACTAGACCGGTTAAGGACCTAATTTGTTCTTTCACAGCACGTCCTACTGCTATAGGCGATTCATAGAGTTTTCCTAGCCCTGAAATATCTAAAAACGCCTCATCCATAGAAATGGGTTCTAAATAAGGGCTAAATCGATGTAATACCTCATGAATTTGATCAGAAATTTCGTGATACCGTTCCATCCGTGGCAATAGATAGATACCATCTGGACATAATTTTCTAGCCTTCCCAATGGGCATAGCAGAACGCACTCCAAACTTTCTCGCTTCATAGCTGCATGTAGCCACCACACCACGTGAAGAAAGGCCACCCACGATAACAGGGTGACCTTGTAATTCTGGACGATCATGTTGTTCTACAGATGCAAAGAAAGCATCCATGTCTACATGCATAATCCAACGCTTCATATTATTCTGCCGCCGCTTGAGGAGCGTCTTCGATGCGACAGTATTTAATTTGTGCGCAAATGCACTCATCTTTTGTTTTATATAATTCAGGCAAGAATTTAACAAATTCATCAAATGCTTCTTCATTAATGGAATAGCGAGTCCACAAACCGCTACGCACAGAATTCACAATACCTGCATCAATTAAAATTTTCATATGATAACTAAGGGTAGATTGAGATAACTCAAAACTAGCCAAAATATCACAAGCACATAATTCATTACAAGACAACATGTCTACAATGTGCAATCTTGTTTCATCGCTAAGGGCTTTAAAAATCGCTGCCAATCGTTCGTATGTAACTTCTAACATTCTCATTCTCCTATATGTATTCTAGTGTAACCTTACCCCCTTATTATATACAAATTTTTAAACTAAATCTAATAATTTAAATGAATAAAGGATACCTTTTAGTAATAGCACTATATAATTTCTGAAAGATAAAAACGACAAAGCATAGCTTTGCCGTTTTTATGGGAAGTAAAGGATCTAAGATGTGTTCTTAGGAAAGTTTACAAATATAGTCAACATGCTCATTTAGTACACCTTGTGTTGTTCGAGACTCGATAGAGAGAGGGAGAAGAATCTCGAACCACAAGGTCTAAAAGGGCTGTTTATTTACATTAGATTTTACCAACTAAGCCAAGGTCTGCTGGGTTCAATGTTTTTTCACCAGGAGTCCATTTTGCTGGGCACACTTCACCATGTTTTGCAACAAATTGGCAAGCTTGTACTTTACGCACTAACTCAGCAGCGGAACGACCTACACCCATGTCACAGATTTCTGCGGCACGAACGATACCTTCTGGGTCTACCACGAAAGAACCGCGATACGCTTGGCCAGACTCTTCAGAGAATGTCTCGAAGAAGTCAGCTAATTCATGTTTAATATCGGATACCATAGTGTATTCGATTTTATTGATTGTAGGAGATGCATCGGACCATGCTTTGTGAACGAATGCAGAGTCAACAGATACGGAGAATACTTCTACGCCCAAACCTTTCAATTCTGCGTATTGATCTTGTAAGTCTGCCAATTCTGTTGGACACACAAATGTGAAGTCTGCTGGATAGAATACAAACACGCTCCATTTACCTTCGATATCTTTATTGCTTACTTTAATAATTTCTGGTTTACGGAATGCATCTAATTCAAAAGCTGGTAGTTGTTTACCGATGATTGCCATTCTAATCTCTCCTTATAATGTTACAAATTATGCATAGCACATACTAGAGGGTATATGACTATGAAATCAATCTATGTAACTATCATACACTATACTTCAACAAAAATCAATATAGAATTGTTCTCATTCTCTATACCAATAATGCATAGATTACTTTTCTAACATCGTTTCTAGAATGACAACATCAGTTTGCTTCATCCCTTCACGGGCGATGGTAGCCACTGTTTGCACCGTATGGTCAATATCTTCTTTGACGATACCTTGGCCTGCTTTAAAGCTATTATCCGTCTTTGCTTGTGTATATGCCAACAGGGAATTACCAAGGGACATACCAATTTTCATAGCACACGATGCTTTCGCTCCATCACAAACAACACCAGATGTACCCGCCAATGCATTTGATAATGTTTCCCAAACAACTTCTTTAGATTCGTTTAACAAGAATGCTACTCCAGCCGCTGTAGCAGAGGCTGCACTCACCACACCACAGTAAGCACTCAAACGACCAATATATTGTTTAATGTATAGAGCTAGCACATTGGCTAAGGCTAAGGAACGCAATGTATGGTCACGATCGATACCATACTCTTTGGCATACATCATAATAGGTACAGACAATGTAATACCTTGGTTACCACTACCGCAGTTAATCATAACAGGCATAGAACAGCCGTCCATGCGCGCATCAGATCCAGCTGCGGCATAGGCACGCGCTTTATCCGCAATGGAAGAAGAATTAGAAATAATTAATTTACCAATGTTAGAACCATAATTATTTTTCATACCTTCTTCGGCAATAGCCATATTCAAATCTAATTGTGGTCCTAAAATATCTTCCAATTCTTTCGCATCTACAGTACTAGCAAATTCATAGCAAGAGTCAAAGCACAATTCCATAGAATGCTTTGCCACTTCTTCCGGAGATAAAGCAATCAACACTTCCCCATCTTTTTCTGCGTAAGAAATCGTGGTATGTGTATTTTGAACAATTACCTTAGACGTATGCTCACCCGCAACGGCAGTGACTTCGATGAATAAGTTTTCTACCCCTTCTGCTAGCTCGATGTCACAGTAATCCGCTTCAAATAGACTGTCTGCCTCTACTACTTGTTCATGTGTAAGGTCTTCTAATACTTCTAATTCTTTCGCCGCTGTCCCTACTAAGGTGCCTAAAATAAGACTATAGTAAATGCCCGTACGCCCTTCTGAATTAGGGATAGTCACACTTTTCGCATTTTTAATAATATTACCGCTTAAACGGCCGTGAATGTGATCTGGTCGAACTCCCAACAGTTCTGCCGCTTTCGCCGCTGCAAACGCCAAGGCAATTGGCTCTGTACAACCGAAGGCAGGTTTTACCTCACGTTTTAATAAATCTATGTACTCTTTCATACAAACCTCCTACTTACTTTATCGTAACAGTACTATACTTCACCAATTACTAGCACCGTATAAGTTGTAGACTTTCAAATACTACCTACTTATTGTATCATACCACATCCATATCCTGTGAAAGTATACAAATCAGTTATAGTTGCCATAATTTCTTATGTATACAATATGATTCTATCGCTTCTATATCAACGTCTACACCCAATCCAGCACCGTTAGGTACCTCTACAAATCGTGAAAGTCCCTTTGTACCGCAGTCTTGTATTCTACTAACAATGGGTGGCCTAGTCAAATCTCGATTAAAATAACGCAGTGAATCTGACAAATCTCCCGGCATATAGGCATCGCCTAAAGCCGCTAATTGCACATGCATCCATTTAGAAATACTAGATTCCACCATAGACCCAATCCAGTACTGGATTCCATGGTCACGACAATAGTGAATGACCTTAGCTGTTTCTCGAAGACCACCTAAACGCCCTACCTTTACATTCAGTACATCTAATAATCCATAGCTATGGGCATAGACCAAATCGTCATAACTCAAAATCGATTCATCTAAGCATATAGGTGTCGTAATCTCCCAATCTTGACTTGTCTTAACATAATGATAGTCTTCTAAGCTTTGCATTTGAAAGGGCTCTTCTATACATGCTAAATCAAATGCATTCAAAGCCCGTACTTTGTCCATATCTTGATAGGTATAACTTTGATTCGCATCCACCGCTAACATAAGGTCTGGATAGGCTGAACGCACTCGTTTCACACGTTCATAGCCATCCTTGGGGGATACTTTCAATTTAATACGCTCACACCCTTGTGATACATAACTAGACACGGCATCCACCAAAGTATCTAGAGGAACCTCACCTATAACAACCCCCGTAGGCACGGTCGGTGTTAAGGGCTGCTGTAACACATATTCCACCGTATTGACCCCTAAGCGAGCACATCGCAGATGGAGCAAGGCATTTTCCACAGACGCCACGGTCATAGGCATCCCTTCCTCCAGCCATTGCTGTGGTAATGTGGTGGTTACTTCTTGCCCTAATAGGTTTGGCAAATACCGTGTGCATAACACATCCCAACAAGATGCCACCGTTTCCGGCGTATAAAAAGGATCTACGAAGGCCACGCATTCCCCGTAGCCTACATAGCCCGCTTCATCTTCCAAACGAACAATGAGAGTATCCCTAACACCTAATTCGCCCTTTGCTGTTTTGAAAGTAAACTTCATCGGTAGCTGCACATGGTACAGAGCAACATTTGTAATCATAGGACACCTCTCATTTCTACTGCGATAATTAAAATGATATATACCTAATCAGCTTCATAATATAAGCCTATCTATGACTGCATGACATAGCAGACGAGTGATAGATATGTGCTCAATTGCTATACTAGATATGTTATCAAGTGTTGTCCTGCCCAGTAGATAGGCTCCCTAACGCCATCTCTTTCCATATCCGTACATCCTTCTAGTATATATGACCAACACATCCACATTCCCTAATACCTACAGGTATAGAAAAAGCGTTCCAATATCTGCCGATACACCTCTGACGCTTCCACATGCACATTATGCCCCACCTGTGGCACGATGCAATGGACATCGCCAAAATACTCTGCTCCAATGGCTGTATATTTCGTATCTAGCTCGCCACTAATGTAACAGACGGCCATGGTTAATTCCGACAATCGATGCCCTACATAAGGCATACTACCCTGTCCGCTTCCTTCCAAGGTGAAAGCCAATGCATGGGGGCTATTTAATAACCGTCGACGCTGAATTTGCTGTTGTACCTTTGCAGGTAAACTTTGTTGGGTCTTAAAAATATCTAACTTTGCCCAGGTCTCGCTGAACCACTGTATATCTTTCTCACGAATGCGATTCCCTAACGCTTTATCTGCAAAATAGCGTTCTTGACGTGCCGCTCTATCTTCTATCCCTACAGATCCACTTTCCAAGACTAGGTGCGTCACTTTCTGAGGATGCTCTAGCGCATATACTAAGGCTAGCCTAGCTCCCATGGAATATCCCATGAGGGCATATCTTTCACCGGCTACGGCATAGATAACTCTATGCAAGTCGCTCAGCATTTGTGGCAATGTATAAGGTGTTAATTCCATAGGCCGTGCAGACCTACCATGACCCATACTATCGATCCGTATCAGCCGATAGCCTGGTACCTCAATACCATCCCAAGTGGAACCAGATTCCGAAAACCCATGGAAACAAACTAGGGGTTTCCCTGTACCCACTACAGTCACTCCATAGTAGTACTCCCCTAGATTGATCTGCATACGTTGTATATCTAAGGTTTGTATATCTTGAATCATTGACTTCATATTATTGCACCCGATACACTTTGTGTAGTTCACGGCTAATTTCTTTAGACGTAGGCACTTCGATAATATGAATACCCTCTGTACCGATATACTGTTTCATGGCTAATTCTAACTCTGCATTTGTCGTGACTTTCACATAGTCTAATCCATACATGGTTGCCAGTCCACTGTAATCAATGCCTTGCGGTGTATTGAACAGGTAATCGAAATCGTCCGTCCCATTTTGTGGCAAGTATTGGAAAATCCCGCCTCCATCATTGTTATGTAAAATGATGGTCAAGTTCATACCATGTGTCTTTCCAATGGCTAAACCGTTCATATCGTGAAAGAAACTTAAATCTCCCGTCAGCATCACCGTAGGTTTCCCATTCGTACTTAGCCCTAACGCTGTAGACACGGTCCCATCGATACCATTGGTGCCACGATTTCCGTACACCATGGCTTGCGATCGTCCAGTGGCCCAGAAATAGTCCATATCCCGAATCGACATACTGTTCGCTACTAGAATTTGTCCCTCATGGGGCATCATGTGTTGCAACATATGAATCGTACGACCTTCAAATAAAGTTGGTTCTTCTTGTACCTTATCTAATTGTTGACGGCTGCCGGATTCTATCCGTTGCCATGCTTTTACATATTCTATGTCGGCTATTGTATTCTGAGCAGATACAACACTACCATTCTTTACTCTATATTTTTCATTTGTATCTATATTTTCTTGTTGCACTTCTAATTCATAGCTAGCAGTGCTTACATTAGAGTCTTCTACATTAGATATATTGAATAGATTTTGTTCTTTATCTCTTATCCTTGCGCTTAGTTCTGGTAACTCAAATAAGCCACGACATAACTCCGCTAGGAATACATCCACACTTGCCATAACATGTATGGTGGTTGTCAAACTCGGATTCACCACATCTGCATTAGGGCTCACTGTAATATAGTCGATATCCACCAAGGTTGCCATCCATTGCTGAATCCGCTTCGACACAGGAATTTGCCCCAATTGGATGACCACATCAGGTCGCAACTCCTCCCACCGCTCATGATGTGCTAAGAATGCATCATAGGTGCTGATAACCCCCTCATATTGACGCAAGTTGGACAAAGGGTCCCCTATCACAACGGCACCAATTCGTTCTGCAAACCCTACCACTGTTTTAGGATTCGTCACACTAGGGCCACCCAAGATGAGCACTTGTTTTCCATCTAGCAAGGATGCCAAGGACCCTATTTCCTCATATTTCACGAGGCGGAACGGTTTCGCACTGCGCCCCTGTGTAAAATACTCTTCCTCACGATTCGGAACCAAGGGCTCAAACAAAGGCACGTTGATGTGTACAGGTCCTAGTTTATGATTATTCGCTTTCAAATAGGCACGGCGTGCCACTTGACGAGGGTAGGTATAATAGTGACTTTCACTAGGCACAGACAATTCCTCATAATAGTTCACAGCAGAGCCAAAATATTTCTGTTGGTCAATAGTCTGCGGCGCCCCCACCTGTTGCAAGGTGTATGGACGGTCTGCGGACAAGATGATCATCGGCACACCGCTGTGCTTCGCTTCCACCACAGCAGGACCATAATGGGTCAACGCAGACCCCGATGTACACACTAACACAGCTGGTTCGCCTTGCGCTTTGGCAATGCCTAATGCCATAAACCCAGCGGACCGCTCATCAATATTCATATACGTGTGAAAGCCTCCATGGCTTTGAAAGAGCATGGCTAATGTAGTGGACCGTGAACCAGGACTGAACACCGCATGGCGCACCCCTAATTGGTATAACTCATCTACCAAACTTGCTATATATTCATTCATATCGTATCTCCCATACCAACCTGTGGTATTGTACTATATCTAATAGTGACTATCTACTATGTATTATACCATTGTTTTTAGATTCTGTACGTATCCATATGAGTTGCACTGGGTATCTATCTAACACCTAGACGCCCCTATCTCGTTCATAATTAACTGACATACATAGACATGGGTTCATAACAAAAAAAGGAATGCTGATTGCTCAACATTCCTGTTTAACTTCCTGTATCTGTTCAATACATCGGTACGGATTCATCATCCTACCCTATGGCATGCCTAATTGGATCTATACGTGGATGTATCATCCTACAAGGCATCCAATATGGTGCCCATTTTATTGATCGTTTCTTCGTACTCTTCATCGCTATTGGATTCGCTCACAATACCACATCCTGCATAGGCATAGAGTCGGTTATCCATGATAAGGGCAGACCGAATAGCCACCACTAGAATGCCATCCCCCATATCTTTCATAAATCCAAAAGGCGCCGCATACATACCACGCTCATGGGCTTCGTATTTCGCCAGTAAGTCCATAGCCAGTTCTCGTGGCTCGCCCCCTAGGGCTGGTGTAGGGTGTAATAGCTGCCCCCATTCGATGAGAGACTTCGTACTATCCTTGGCAGTAATGATGGTCCGCAAATGGTATAACCGTGACAACTCCATAATCCCCGTTTCGCCTACGGTCACATCCTCCGTCACTTGTCGCATAGTGTCCACAATACGATCTCGCACAATATTATGCTCTACCCGATTTTTATGATCATTTAGAAATCGCTCTTTCGTCCACGCCTTAGGACCAAACTTTGGCGCCGTCCCTGCCAAGGCATAACTTAGAATTTCATCCCCCCGATGGCGCACGAGAATTTCAGGGGATGCCCCCACAAAGGTACGCCCCTCTTTTTCATAACCAAAAATAAAGCAATTTGGGTTGTTCTCTACCAAACGGTCCAATATGCTCACCACATCAAACGTTGTAGGGCTGGTAAACTCTACCTCACGAGAAGAAACCACCTTTGTCATGCGCCCTGCATGAATATTCGTCAAAATGGCATCCATCAAGGTATCCCAATCTTGTTTATCGTCACTGGTTTCTGTGAAAGCATGGTCTACTCGCTCAATGGTATGGCGCTGTATATCTACACCCTCTCCTGCATGCAGGTAGAAGGAGTCTCCATTTTCTACAATATAGTAATGAGTGAAAGCCACCATTTCATGGCCCATGTTGCTCCATTTTTCATCTTTTACAGTGGGAAAGAACGTACCCCCATAAAATACGTATGCATATTGTTCCCGGTCGACGTCGTCTTTCACCACCGCCAATCGTTTAGCGCCTACCACTACACGATCACTTTGACGGTCCACCCAAAAGACCCGTTCTTCGCCCTCGAAGTTTAGCCAAAACTCCAAAGGATTGTCTAATTGTAAAGGCTCTTTAGTATATTTCATATGACTCCTTATAGTCGCTAATTACCTAACCACTAGCGTTGCCCTATATCATTACTAATCTGTATCTAGTCTATTACAATTATACCACACCTGTGAAACTCTAATGCAGTCTTAGTATGTCATTACATGTATCACTATTCTAGTCATTGAACACTTAGAGAAAAACATAAATTGATTCATATAAAAAATACATGTTAGGATACCCCAAAATAGAGTATACCTAACATGTATTCCTGTCATAATCTTAGTTTTCTATACACTAGGAGATACCCTAGTGATCTATTCTCTAAGTTATTTCTTATTTAGCTTGTAATTTTGCGTAGATATCGTACAATGCCGCTTTTACTTGTTCGTTTTCAGCTGTTAAACGATCTACTGCGCTTTGTAATTCAGCTACTTTAGAGGAGTTCATTTTTGCACCTTCGCCGCTGCCGAATCCAATTGTAACGCCAGCATTAGCCATTGCGCCGTTACCGTTACCGAAGCTTACACCTGCATGGTACATTAAGTTTTCGCTAGCATAATGAGCTGCACCTAATGCTACAGCAGTTTTACCACGGTATGTACCAACACCTGCCATTACTTGAGTAGTTTGACCAGGGTTGTATTGTAGAGGTTTCAACGCTGCTAACGCCGCTGCATTAGCGCCTACAGTTTTTACATCATTTTCAACAGTCGTTAAACGAGCTTCATGGTTTTTGTCTTTTTCTTGTAAAGCTGCAATGTCTTGACCATATTTATCTAATTTAACTGTAGAAGAATCTAAGCCACTAAGTTGTTTTTCTAACGCTGTTTTTGCTGCATTTACTGCTTCTTGAGCATTTACTGCTTTAGCATCTGCTGCATCTGCTGCAGTTTTAGCTTCTGTAATTTTACCATCTTGAGCTTCATTTTTAGCATCTAGTGCTTCTTTATCCGCTTTGATAGCTTTTGCATTATCATCAATTTTACCATCTTGAGCTTTATTTTTAGCATCTAGTGCTTCTTTATTCGCTTTGATAG
>CAUVRW010000018.1:0-10373 GCA_963554425.1 uncultured Veillonella sp. | reverse complement strand
GATGGATACTCCAAAGGATGGCATTTCCTCTTCTGTAAAGTCTTTATCATTGTGAAGACCTTCTGGGATATCTGTTTTAATATCTTTCACCGTATTGTACAGTAATGGACCTGCCAAAATAACTGTAGGAATACCGATTAAGATACCATATACCAACGTTAATCCAATATCTGCATTGAATAATACAGAAATCGCTGTTGGACCTGGATGTGGAGGCAAGAAACCATGCGTTACAGATAAGGCTGCTACCATTGGCATACCAACCTCTAACAATGGAATATCCGCAGATTTAGCAATAGTAAAGATTAAAGGAATCAATAAGACGAAACCGATTTCATAGAATAAAGCAATCCCTACAATGAATCCAGTTAAACATACAGCCCATCTTACATTGTTACGACCAAACATATTAATCAAAGTAGTCGCAATACGTTGCGCTCCACCGCTATCGGCCATCAATTTACCTAAAATAGCGCCAAAACCTACTACGATGGTTAAGCCCCCTAAGGTAGCTCCTAAGCCTTTTTGAATAGTTGGGAAAATCTTATCGATAGGTAATCCCCCCTCTCCAAAGGCTAATAATACACAGACTAATAGCAATGATAAAAAGCTATTCATCTTAACTTTTACAATTAGGAAAAATAGTAAAATAATTCCTAATGCTAGAATAATTAATGGCATGTAAGTCTCCTTTCTAATTATAAACGACTAAATGGATGTTCCTTTTGGAACTGAACCAGACGTGCCAAATCGTCTTTCATATGAATATACAAACTTTCATAAATAGAGAAAAGTTCGTCATATACCGCTTGATTCTGCTCCTTAGGGTGATAGATACATTCAGGCTGCACTAACTCAGCTGTATCTTTAATATCTGATAAAGTTCCATCAGAAATAAACCCTAATACAGCGGCACCAAAGGAGGCGCCTTCACTATTATTTGGTAAGGTGATATGTTCACCGAATATATCACTCATAATTTGTACCCACAATTCAGCTTTAGTGAAAGAACCACTAATACGGATATCTTTCACATCTTCAAACTCACGCAATGCATCAAGAACAAAACGTAAGCTATAACAAATGCCTTCCATTGTGGCACGAATCATATAAGAACGACTATGATTTAAGGATAAGCCTACGAATGCACCACGCAAGTCTGAGTTCCAGTACGGAGCTCGTTCACCAGTAAAATATGGCATTAATAGCAATCCACCAGATCCAGCTGGTACATGTCTTGCTTTCATAGTCATTAAATCGTAAGGGTCCACCGATAATTGTTCCATTTGGGAGCCATGATAATGGAGGATCCGATCACGCATCCAACGCAAAATCATACCTCCATTGTTGATGGCTCCACCAGCCACCCACATGGTATCTGTTAAATTATAGCACCACGTGCGACCTTTAGGATCCATTTGCGGCTTTTCTGTAAGCATGCGTATCGCACCAGATGTACCTATGGTAGCACTTAGTTGCCCTTTAGAAACAGCCCCAATACCTACATTCACCAGTACTCCATCAGTAGCACCGATGACAACAGGTGTATTCACAGGTAAACCTAAACGCTCTGCCACGTTAGCTACTAACTTACCACTATATGTTGTGGATACTACCTTAGGCAGTTGCTCTTCTTGAATCCCTACATAGTGTAAAATTTCAGGGTCCCAAGTTTCTGTAAAGGCATTAAATAGACCAGAACTAGAGGCTACAGACTTATCTGTGACCCATTCTCCTGTCATTAACCGGAACATGTAATCTTTGATAGATCCAATATGAGCCATGCGACCAAAGATTTCCGGTTGATTTTCTTTGACCCATATGATTTTAGCCAATGGATAGGATGCATGTAAAGGACAGCCTGTTCTAAAGTAGAATTGTTTGCACGCTTCGTCTTGTTCCATACGGTGTACAATGTTGGAACTTCTGCTATCCGCCCAGGTAATCATATTACCTAATAAGTCAAACTGTTCATCTTGAGGGATAAAACTATGCATGACTGAGCTCAAAGCAATTCCGGATATGGTGACAAGTTTATATTGTAACTCTTTGACTACTCCAGCAATAACTGCTTCAGCCGCATCATAGATTTGCTGAGGATTCTGTTCTGCTCGATCATATTGTGGTGTTTCTAATGGATAAAAAGCATCTCGTACAGCTACAGATTTACCTTGTGCTGTATATGCCATAGCACGCACGCCTGTAGTTCCCACATCAACGCCTATCCATACTGCTTCTCTAACTTCTGACATATATACCTCCTATCATCCAAATAAACTCATTTGCTCATCTTCTGGTAAGTCTCCTAAACAACCTAATTCTACCATGCGGTTAGCAATGGTTTGAGACATTTTTGTACGTCTACGCAAATCTTTAATAGACAAAAACTCCGCCTGTTCTCGTTCTTCTACGATGGCATCAGCTACCTTTTCACCTAAGCTAGTAACAGCCACAAATGGCGGCAATAAAGATGTTTCATCTTTAATCATAAATCGTCTTGCTTGTGATTTGTATAACTCTACATTGGCGAAAGAGTAACCCCGCTGTTTCATTTCCAAGGATACCTCTAAGGCAGACATTAAATCTTTTTCCTTTGGTGATGCTTCATACTTAGCGGCTAAGGCTTTCAACCGTTTAAATTCTTGTTGCTGCTTTTCTAAGGAGCCCATCATAATTTTTAAGTCAAAGGCTTTCGCCCGAATGGAAAAGTATGATGCATAGAAAGCCAATGGATAATTAATCTTATACCACGCAATACGGAACGCCATCATAACGTAAGCCACTGCATGGGCCCGAGGGAATAGATAGGAAATCTTTTTACAAGATGCGATAAACCACTCTGGCACTTGGGCTGCTCGCATTTGGTCTTCATAATCTGTTTGAGCAATCCCCTCTTTATTCCGCTTTTCGATACCTTTCCCTTTACGCACATTTTCCATGACGGAAAAGGCTACATTATCTGCTACCCCATGGTTGCGCAAAAAGTTCATAATGTCGTCACGCGTAGAGATAGCTTCATTCAATTTACAAGTCCCAGTTTTAATCAAGGTCTGAGCATTATCTACCCATACATTGGTACCATGAGAGAATCCTGATATACGCACTAAGTCCGAAAAAGTTTGTGGTTTTGAATCTTCCAACATAGCCCGTACGAACCCAGTACCTGATTCAGGGACTGCCAAGGTCGCCACTTTATCCCCTTGCAATTGGGCCGGCGTCAAGCCTAATGCTTTTGTTGAAGAGAATAGGCTTAATGTAGCGGGATCGTCAAAAGGAATACTAGTAGACGGAATACCCGTCATATCTTCCAACATACGAATGATGGTAGGATCATCATGACCCAGTATATCTAGCTTGGTCATACGACCTTCAATAGAGTGATAGTCAAAGTGTGTGGTAATAATACCACTTTCTTTTTTATTGGCTGGATATTGAACGGGTGTGAAATGATGTACATCCATATCTCGAGGACAAACCATAATGCCTCCTGGATGTTGTCCTGTAGTATTCTTTACTTTTGTAAATCCTGTGGATAGCTTTTCTATAAAACCTCGTCGTTTTTGTAAGTCATTGGCATCTGCATATTTGTAGGCGTAGCCAATAGCCGTTTTATCCGCAATGGTACCGATTGTTCCCGCTCTAAATACATTGTCACGTCCGAACAATTCTTCCGTATATTTATGGGCACGACCTTGGTAATCACCAGAGAAGTTCAAGTCAATATCTGGCACTTTATCCCCGTGGAATCCCATAAAGATAGCAAATGGGATATCGTGTCCATTGGCGATAAGTGGGGCCCCACACTCAGGGCAATTACGACGTGGTAAGTCAAAGCCCCCTGCATATTCCCCTTTTAAGTAGAACTCACTCCACTTACACTGTGGACACACATAATGCGGTTCCAGTGGATTAACTTCGGTAATATCTGCCATAGTGGCTACGAAGGAAGACCCTACGGAACCACGGGAGCCTACTAAATACCCATCATCTAAAGATTTTTTTACTAATTTATGAGCGATATAGTACAACACGCCGAAACCATTGCCGATAATACTTTTAAGCTCATAATCTAAACGGTCCTGCACTGTTTTTGGCAAGGGATCACCGTAAATCGACTTCGCTTTCGCATAGCACATATCTTCCAAGGCTTTGTCGGCCCCTTCGATTTTCGGAGAATAGGTACCATTTGGAATAGGTACAATATAATCAATACTTTGCTCTATGGCTCTCGTATTGGTGACTACCACTTGGTAAGCAATGTCTTCTCCTAAGTAGGCAAACTCTTCCAACATTTCATCAGTAGTACGCATATGCTGATCCGCTTTGTCTTTGGCATCTTTCTCACCGCTTGCTGTGAGCATAATTTCACGATACATCTTGTCTTTAGGGTCCATATAATGCACATTCCCTGTAGCTACGACTGGCATTTGCAATGTCTCCCCTAAAGCAACGATACGACGATTTATGTTTTTTAACTCTTCCTCATGTTTTAACAAGCCTTCTTTAATAAAGCTCTTATAATTATCATGAGGTTGAATTTCTAAGTAATCATAAAATCTAGCAATCTCTTGTAACTCTTCATCGGTGGCACCATGCGCTATGGCTTGAATCAATTCTCCAGATTTACAAGATGTTCCTATAAGAATCCCTTCACGGTGATCTTCAATGACAGCTCTTGGCAATCTTGGGTACTCATCAAAATAATTCAAATGGCTAATAGAAATCATCTTGTACAGATTACGTAAACCTACCATATTTTTTGCAAACATAATGATATGATGTGGTACAGCTTGGTCCTCTTTTTCAATCAAATAAGCCTCTACGCCATAAAGAATCTTCACACCTTTTTCCAAAGAATAGGCCTGAGCTTCTGGAAATGCTTGTACTACCCCATGGTCGGTAATTGCTACCGCTGGATGTCCCCATTCTTTCACACGGTTTACGATGTCTTTCACTGCCACTAAGGCATTTTTCTCGGACATTTTCGTGTGCAAATGAAGTTCTACCCTTGTTTCCTCATGGGTATCTGTGCGTTTTGCATTACCCGTATCCTCCACAGGACGGATGGAATCCATATTTAACACATAATCACGTACAAATTGCTCATCATAGATAACTTCCCCTTTGATCTGTACCTTCCCAACAGATTTTAAAATTTTTAATAGCTTGGGGCCATCTTCAGAAGGGCTAGTAAACCGTTTAATAGCCAAACTATTATGGTCATCCACTAGATGACCTGTAATGATATACCGCTTTTTGGGTTCCTCACCTTTTTCGCGAGCTTTTTGTACAGCCTTGCTATCTTCTTTAGGGCGAATTTCTCGTATATCTAAACTGTGAAAGTACCCAGAGATAACAACGTTTTCTCCGGTTCTCACAAAGAAATCATCTGTTCGATGCGTATCTGCCTCATCAAAAGCAGGACCTAATAGCATACCATCTTCCGTAGTTAACTTCCGTCTTCTCATAGGATAAGGAGAACTCCCCATCGCCGTTGGAGTTGGCGTATTAGGTCGATCTATGACTACCGGTGCCTCGTACAAATCATCATAATCCGATGAAGTTTTGATCGTACCATCACGACTCACATAGAGTTCCATTTCATCAAATCGATTCTCTTCATCCATATCCCAATAGATATCGTAATCTGCTACTTCATTCGCCTGTTGTAAAAAAAGATACTCTGTATCTTCTAGCCCTTTATTATCTAGATTAGACACAAAAGGAGTCTCTTCTATTGCATTAGGTATACGAGTAAGAACAATTTGGTTCCTAAAATCCTCTGTATCTACAAGTTCATAAGTGCAACCAATACTGTGACAGATTTCTTCAATCCGTGCTTGTACTGCCTTATCTAATGTTCCTATCGACTGAGAACCAAATATATGCAATTTTCCGTTTTTTAAGTAAAAGTGAAAGTCTACTTTAGACTCTCCCTTTAGTACCATATGATAACATTTCATAGTACGTCTCCCTTACGGATTTGACTTCACCGGTTCAGCGTTAACTTTTTTCACCACATTAGGTCCTGTGATAACGACACGATCCACTGGCTCATAATAAGAATTAAATGTATACGTAGAAGATCGACCATCACCATACACAATAGTTCTTGTCGTATCTACGGAAATTCCCTCATGACCAGTTTCTTCGATAGTTTCTTCTTTCACAGTATCATCAATTTTTTCTATCTTTTTATTAGGAATTTTCTGCTCTTTCCCCTTCGTAATCGTTACAGACCGTGGTACATCCTCCTTAGCTCCTAATATGGTAATGGTCACATAGCCAGCACCTTCTTCGGCAATCACATAGATAGGATGAGAATAAGGGTTTTTAAACTGAAAGTCAATATATCCCCACGCCACAGTAGCATCTAAGCCTACTGGAATATAGGACACTGGTGCAAAATGCGTATCACGTTCTACAATATCCATACCAGATAATAATGCCGTATTGAACAAGGTAGAGCTTACTTGGCATATGCCGCCACCAATACCTGGCACTAATCGCCCGCCCATAAATACAGGCGCATCATCATAACCCGCTTCAGGAGTACGTTCTCCTACCACTTGATTGAAGGAGAAAATACCACCTGCAGGAATAAAGGTTTGATGAATTTTTTGAGATGCTAAATGAATATTATGAGCTCGACTTGTATTAGATCCATCAAAATACGTCGTAAAAGACCCTAATATGGACGTAATAGACACTAAATCTTTATCTGTAATCGTAGGCTGTGCAGACTCATTAATAACAAGTTCTAAGGTCTCTACCTTTCCTTCTTGCAGTTGTTCTTGCAATCGTTTCATAGTAGCTGTCACATCTAACTTACGGCCTACCTTAGCAGGCTGATGTACCACTGTGTTACCTTCTAAAGTAACAGTGGCATTGGCCCCTACTTGTCCCATGGCCTTTGCATAATTCAAAAAATACGACTCAGCCACTGGTCCATCTACTTTATAGCGAATATTCATCGCTTTTCCATGAAGTAATGCATCTACTCGGTGCATGACATAGGTCATGACATCACTTTCATAGCCATAATCCATTACATCGGTTAAGGTTCCCACCCTATCTATGGTAACCCCTAAATCTGCTAAATTCACGGTTGTTTCTTTTCCCTTAGGATCCACTATGCGAATCCTTTGTGACTGTGTGTTCCGCTCTTGTAAATAGGTGTCTACTTCATCCATACTTTGATGAGATATACTATGACCATCTATAGTTAATCCATAAATAGCTTTTCCTGTAGGCCATGCAAGCCCTGTTGCAGCTCCTCCCACGACAGCTACGAAGGCTGCCACAGTGGCAATATACTTTCCTTTCATACTTCTCCTAGTTTGCACAATAGGCTAAACATATATCTTGAAATTGACTCATATCTGCTATACCTTGGCGGCTTTGCAAAATTAAATGATACAACTGGCTAATCAACTTTGCCACCGCTGGAATTTGAATTTTTCGACGAGCTTCATAGGCCAATTTAATCGTATAGGGATTGGCTTTCATCCCTTTTTCCTTAAATAAACTTTGAATTTCAGGTAATGTCATCCCATAAAACGCACATTCACTGACCATGAGTTGTAAATGCATTTGGTTATGCACATAGGCCATCGCCATATCTACACTTTTATTTTTTAACATATAAGGAAATAAGTCCAGCAATGTCCTCGCATCTCTTGCTAATAAAGCATCTTTAAAGCGGAAAATGTTTTTTTCTCCAAAGTCCGTCATGTGCTCTTTCAAAAATGACGCTGTTATGGATTCTCCTTTATTGAGTAAGAGGAACAATCGATCAAATTCTGTGCGCAAAAATGCTAAGGGCACATCTTTCCACAAATCTACCAAGTCACGTACATATGCCATGCCATCAGGATCTATCTTTTGCTTATGCGCCTTACAATATTGTTGTGTCCACTGAAAGAGAGCTTCTCCCTCTACTTTTTCAAACTTAAAGGATTCTACAGCTCCCAAAAATGCTTTATTTCCTTGCAACCGTCCATCAATAGTTTCGGCATACACTAGAATAATAGGGTCTTCTCCATTATAGCTTTGTAAATAATCTCGCAAACCTTGCCATTCTGGTGCCATCTTTTTCTTTGGTTTATCAAAGATGGGCAAATGGACAAGCAAAAATACTCGTGGCTCACCAAAGAGGGATACTTCTTGTAATTGTCCTAAAATAGAACCGGGACCTTGCTCCTCACGCAAGGTAAGCAAGGTCCGATCTGTATATTGATGTAAGAGATTCTGTTTTTTTTCTTCTAATAATTGTGGTTCATCTCCATAGAGTAATGTAACCATCTGTCACCTCTTATAATGTTACTACATTGTCTTCATCACTGCCTACAATATACACGCCTTCCTCCACATCAAATTGACTATGCAAGGTATTCCATACGATAAACTGCGTTGCCCCTTGCTCTTGATAGTACAACAATTGGTTGCTAGCTGTCAGGCCGTACATTGTATTTGTTTCTCTCTTAGTATTATACACTATTTCTTGAACTTTTTCTCCTTCTTTTCTAGGGTGAAAGTGAAACTTTCTCTGTCCTGTTACGATAATTTCATAACCTGCTTTGGTGTGAAGTTGCACAGATAACCAATCTAGTGTTAGCTCTTTACCGGCTTGTCCTTTACTGTATAGATGTTCTAAGGTATCTACACGGGTATATCCTTTCTGATATCCCTCTACAAAAACACCATTCCACTGACTAAATCCACGGTGATGCAAGACATCTACACATTGTTTCATCGCTCGCGGTGAAATATCACCATTCTTAGCATCTATATAGAGGTATGCCTCCCTATGAAAGCCTGTTTTACAGACCATGAAAGCTGGTCCTGAAGAGATAGCGATAGGCACCACTTGCACTACTGGTTTGACATAGGATAATCCTAAGGGCAACATACCTAATACTAATAATGCAATGCTAGCAATCCTATTCCATACTACTTGAATAGGCTCTTTCAGTGCCAATAGCCAATACACATACCCTACGCCTATATACCATACTACCACTAACCACAACGGCATGGGTAGTGACCACAATAGCCCTAGATTACGGATAGCAAATAAAAGAGACATGCTCGCTTTCAGAATGAACCCTAAGAGGGACCATCCTAATGTAAAGGTAAATACTATATTGAGCAAAGATAGGCACAGTCCTACAATGATGGCTATATCTAACAAGGGACCTACAATCAGGTTGGACAAGATACTAAGAAAGCTGAGGATATGAAAATAATACAATTCTATGGGGAATATGAGAACTTGTGCGGATATACATAGGGCAATGCCTTTTGAGATAGGATTCGACGGAAACAGTCGATACACATAGGGATACAATCCAATGATGCCCAAAGTGGACCCAAAGGATAAGACAAAACTAATATCTACCGCGAACAATGGTTTCCACAACAGCAAACATAAGGCAGATAATAAGAGCGCATGTAACGCCCGATAAGTACCACCATGCATAACTACATATCCGCTTAATAGTCCCATCATGGCAGATCGTAATACTGGTGGACTCCAGCCCACAATGGTACAGTACAGTAAAATCAAAGCACAGGTGATGGAAAATTCTACCCCTTTCCGTAACTGCAACCGTTGTAGCAAGGTCGAAATGATGAGAAATAACAAAGCAATATGTGAGCCCGATACCGACAAAATATGGATAAGCCCTGTTTCACTGAATAACTTCACCATTGTTTCTGGCAACAGAGTATATTGACCACCTAATACTAAGGAAGAGCCTAAGATAGATATGGATGGATCCAAATTCTCTTCAAATTGTTGCGCCACCCAATGATGAACCTTATCTAAGTAAGCACCAATAGCATACCCTGTATCAACTACAAGTACACCTAAGGTTTTCTCTACTGTATAGGTACCTTCTATGCTTCCTTGGTACAAATTGCCTTGTAGTTCATCATTGATATGTCTTGCTTTCATAGATAAGGCGCCACTTTGCTCGTAATAGGTAAAACCTTTCACGGTACCACGAATGATATAGCGGTCTCCCATATGAATTGTCGGCTCTCCTGGTACATACACTCGGATATTGCCCTTTGCTGGCACATGTTCAGTCGCACCATTCTTTTCTATATCCATTCCTTCCACAGTAGCATCTACCATGGTCATAATTCCATCTAATGTCACAGTAGACTGTGGATTGCTAGTGAACTGTACATAATAGGCACCATCGGCACCATAATAAAACGGTCTATCTTCAAAATAGTATGTGATGACTCGATCTGTATGTACATATCCTATAGCAGTAAATATAGAAATAATACCCACTAAGCCCATCACATATCGCATCATTTTATACATATGTTCATTACGTTGTTCGTATCCACGTAATCCT
>CAUVRW010000017.1:0-10615 GCA_963554425.1 uncultured Veillonella sp. | reverse complement strand
GATGACTATGGCTAATGCCCTCACGTTCAACCCGATTCACACCCATCGCCGCCACATCTAACAATGTATCCACTAAGTAGTCCTCTAGTAAATTGACTTCATCCACATAGAGAATATTTTCGTGAGCCTCAAATAAAATGCCTGGAGAAAACTTTTGCTTCCCCTCTTGCAGAATCCGCTCAATATCCAAGGTTCCCACCAATCTGTCTTCCGTGCAATGCAATGGAAGGTCAACCACTTTCATCGGTGTGCCATCACGATGCATCGGCAGCACCTTGGCTAAGCCTCGTACCTCCGTCGATTTTGCCGTTCCCTTATCACCCTGTATCAATACACCACCTACCCGTGGGTCTACCGCATTGAGGAGTAAGGCCAATTTCATTTGATTTTGTCCTACTAAGGCTGTAAAAGGATATATAGTACTCATGTTAGTCTCCTTACGTTTCATCATAATACCCCTCTAGGTCATCTTCCAAGGACATTGCCACATCGCGCAATCCTTCTATACGTTCCGCACTGGCCTTCCAAAGTCCTCGTTGTTCTGCTTCTAATAAAGTATGACAAATGGCTCCTAATGCCCAAGGATTGACTTGGCGCATCCAGTCTTGTACGTCCTGATTCATGACATATTCGTCTGTATAGGCATCATACATCCAATCTTGAATCATATCACTAGTGGCATCCCATTCATAGGTATGTTGTACATAGGACGCCATATCCGCTGCTCCCTTGTAACCGTGTTTCATCATACCTTCTATAAAAATAGGGTTCATAGGTTCACTACGGAACTGACGCTGAATTTCATCTTCTAAGGAACGCACCAAAATATCTTTGCGGTACGTTGTATCGCCTATAAAGGATTTCGGTTGTACTCCTTTGATAGATTCTACAGCAGCGATCATCCCACCATGATAGGCATTGAAATCATCTGTACTTAATAAACTAACCTCTCGGTTATCTTCATTTTTCACAGTCACTTCGATGGAACCTAATCGCTTGCGAAACTGTTGATGGCTTGGAATAATCTCCCCTTGCTCATCATATCCATAGCCACCCCAGGTGACATAGGCATTGGCTAAATCTTCACGAGTAGACCAATTACTTTGTTCTAAAATTTGGTTTACCCCTGCCCCATAGACACCTGGTGCATCGCCAAAGATACGAATCGTAGCAGCCTTGACCGCTTCTTCATAGTCCATACCATCTTCGACTAACGCAGCTGTATCCAAGTTTATATGTTTTTTTACGTAATTCACACTATGATCTTCATCAAGGGCGTTTACCATTTGCACAGCTTTTGCAATCCACATGACACCAGAAGGCATCATATCTCGGAATAACCCACTAATACGGCTTGTTACATCGATGCGTGGTCGCCCTAATTCCTCGAGAGGTATAACTTCTAAATCGGACACACGACTTCCTGTATAAACTGGTCGTACACCCAATAAATAGAATACTTCACCAATACATTGTCCATGAGTGCGTTGCGTGTTGTCTGCCCACAAGACAATACCGATTTCCTCTGGATATCGCTGTTCTTCTCGAATATATTCATTGAGCAATGCATCGCCTAGTTCACAACCGATGGCATAGGCAGGCACGGTCGGCAAGGTCCGTTCATCAACGCCATAAAAATTGCGCCCCATCGGTAGCACCCCGATACCACCATTAGTAACAGCCCCACCGATATTAGGTGGAATATAGTTTCCTTCTAAACCTCGTAATAATTGGCACATTTCTTCTGTGGTTTGGCGCAACCCTGCGAGGTAGGTCTCACACAGCGTTTCTTTCTGTGCATCGTCTGGCACACTATGCATGTCTATGAAAGTATCTATATACCCGTCCTCTTCCTCTGTGGTTGGATTTTGCCCTAAAATATGCAAGCCACAACGAATATGACGATGTTGGATATCCATCAAATAATTATGAATATCCCCTAACAGTTCTTCTGCCTCGTCTGCATGAATGGAGTCAGCTAAGGCACGCCACTCTTCTTCACTGACAGTTCTATCTACCACAAAGTGTACCTGCCCGCCCTCTTGGTACCAGTCGAAGGCTTCGCACAAATGCTCTAAATGACACTCTTTCACGGATGATAATATATACCCTAGTACCACTTGCTCTTGGTTTGTTTCCTGGGCTTTCATATGGTCATATTCGTCCAAATATCGTTCTAGCGTTTCATAGTCACCATACAAACCAGACCGCTTCATAGGTGGTGACAAATAGCTAAGTAAAACAGCATGGCTACGCCGTTTTGCTTGGATGCCTTCACCAACGATGGTTGTCCAGTACGGATAGAGATTAGGTATATCTTCGATACCTAACTGAGGATAACAATAGGAACTTAAAGCCGTTCCCTTACCGGGCAACCATTCTAAGTTACCATGGGTTCCCATATGAATCGCCACATCGGCTTGAAATACAGTACGCACCCAATGATATACTCCCTCATAGTGATGCGTAGGCGGAATGTCCGGCGAATGGTACAAAGCATCTGGATTATCACTAAATCCACGTGGCGGTTGTACTAATACCCACACATTGCCAAAGGCCACACCGGGAATAATGAGCTCATCCTCTTCTACAAATATCTCCCCTATGGGCTGTCCCCAATGTTGTAGTAGTGATTCTTGGGTAGCACTATCTAGCTTTGAAAACCACGTCCTATACACTTCTTTCGGTAGTTTTGGAGCTTTCTCTACGGCTGAATCGGTCAAGCAATCTACATCATTCGTAGCATGTTTGGTCAGTATCATCATTAGATCTTCACTCGTTTGAGGAATACCATCTACTATATATCCGTTCTGTTGTAATTCTTGCAACAACCGTAGTACAGATTCTGGCGTGTCTAGCCCACAGGCATTGCCAATATGTGAATTTTTAGGAGGATAATTATGAAGGAATAGAGCAATCTTTACTTCTGACCTATGTTTCTGTTGCAATGCAATCCATCGTTTGGCTTGGTCTACTAACTTTTGAATGCCCTCAGGATATGGTTTAAAATAGTAGCCTCTTTCCTCTGAGTACGTTCTGGTCCCTACAATATGACCGTTTAAAATGCCATCTATTTCGGGCAATGACAAGGAAAAGGATATATCCATAGGCTCTAACCCTTGTGAACGTGTTTGCCAGCTTTCAAGAGTAGTATAGGTAACAAAGCCCTGCAAGATGGGGATTCCTAAATCTGTCAGTTCATCACGACTCGCCCCCTGCAAGCCAATGATGGAGAACTTGCATGTATTAATGATGAGAGATATTGTCTCTTTCACTTGATGATCAAACAACGTGTGCCAACAATCGTACCACCGTAATTGCCCACCAGATTTACTGCTATATTGACCAAATACTAATACCGGGGATAATCCTTGTTCTAATACACGATCATACAGTGCATAGGGATAGTCTAATTGACCTTGTACCCATTCATCTCGATAGAAGAAAATACCTACCACTGGACCGCCATGATCATAGTCCTTACGATATTCCTCATAGGATGGATACACTTCCCCTTGTCTGCCTAAAATACCTTGGTATGGTAGTTTTTTCACCGGTTCTACTGGCCCTGTATAACCTTGTAAGGATAGCATATATTGGCACAGTCCATAAAAGTTTTCTCTTCCACCTTGGTGCAAATAAGCCTTAATTTGATCAATGTCCTCATCTGCAATACCATATCGCTGTATATCCGACGCTGAATCATGGAATAGTAATACATAAGGAACTTGTTTCTGTGTAATATATTTGTGAATCCCTTTTACCAAAGGAGTGTCTAAGGTACTGCCTACATGAGTAAATAATACTATATCCGTACCATCAATCGCCCTCTGAACATCTTCTAACTCTATATTTTCAGATGATAGAAAGACTATGCCCAAGGACATAGTCTCATCTGTACACTTCTGTTCTATTTCTTTAGCCCATTGCCAATGCTTCGTCATAGACGTAATGAGTAATATAGAATGTTTCATATCGTACTCACCACAATACGTAATGTCTTCCCTTTCACCATTACCTCTCCTATAGTTGATTTTTATTACCAAGTGTATATCCACTGCCCATAGTGAATCACTATGTAGTACATATTAATCAGCATGTACTCTCTATACTTAAATAATACTATATTTCGAAGTAATAAGTAAAACATACAAAAAAGCCGTCACTATTGTGACGGCTTTCCCTATGTATGACACTATGTAATTAGTCGATATGGATACCATGGATTTCTTCAGCTAACCGTTTCAACGCTTCTACTGTACGAACGCCTGGTGTAATTTCAGATAATTTTACACGAACGAAATGATTTTCTTGTACCGCTTTAATTGTTTGTAATTGAGGGTCAGCTTTAATTTTAGCTACTTTTGCTTGGAAATCATCATCGTTGCGGATGGAGTTACCATAGTCAGGAATGATGATGTAATCAGGATTTTGTTGTACCACAGTTTCCCAAGAACCTTTCGCCCAAGTTTTGTCTACACCTAAACCACTCATCACATTGTCAGCGCCGATTAAACGCAACACATTCGTCGTGTAACCTTCGAATACTGTGAAAGGTTGTCCATCTTGGGAGTCATATACGAATACACGTTTATGTGGAAGGTCTTTCAATTTAGCTTGTACTTTTTCTAGCAAAGCACGTTGACCTTTTACCCATTCTTCTGCTTTTGCTTTCACGCCGAAGATTTCACCTAACTTAATCATATCTTTGAAATTAGTTTCTAAGTCAGCTTGTGTAGATAAAGCAGACTCTGGAATCCAAATGTTTACTTTTTGAGCAATCATTTTATCTGCAGGGATACCTTCTTTACTGAAAGAATCTTCCCATCCTGTAGCGAAGTCAGGTTTTACAGACATAAACACTTCATAAGAAGGCCATTTTTCAGCTAATACTTTTACTTTGCCATAGGCTTCTTGTAATGGTGGATAGATTTCTTCTTCTTGAAAAGCTGTTCCCGCCATTTTATCTTCCAAGCCTAATTGTAACATCATTTCTGTTGTAAACTGAGACATGGATACGGCATGTTTAGGAGATTCTTTCACAGCAAATTCTGTTTGTTTGCCTTCAAATGTTTGATTCCAAGTCACTTCTGTGCCAGTTTTCGCTTGTTCTTTTTCAGAACCACAGCCTGCTACTGCCAAAGCACCACATACTAAAGCTGTTAATACAAAGCCTTTAGATTGTTTCCAATTACTTAACATAATCTTCCCTTTCTTACCTTAATTAGTAATACAAATGATATACGCCCTCTTCCATAGACACATGGAAAGGCACTTCAAAAATAGGCTCTAGCAACTCTGGGGTTAACACATCTTGTGGGGCCCCCGTTTTTAATACTTTGCCATCTTTCATCAACACGATATGATCACAATAACGTGCCGCTAGATTTAGGTCATGGAGAACTACAATACTTGTACCCGAAAAGTTTTGCAATTCTTTCATGAGCGCTACCTTGTATTTCATGTCTAGATGATTTGTTGGTTCATCTAACAATAATACCTCTGTTTGTTGTGTCAATGCTTTTGCAATGAACACACGTTGCCGTTCACCACCCGACAAATGTCCCATTTCCTCTTCTGCCAAGTGGGATACCCCCACTTGATCCATATAGGACTGGGCAATGGCAACATCTTCCGCTGTATAATTACCAAAATGACTTTTATAAGGATATCGTCCCATAAGGACAATATCTTTCACTAAAAAATCATCGATCATAGCATCATGCATTTGTGCTAGCACTGCCACCTTCCGTGAAAAGGTGGGGCCATCAATAGTTTGTAAAGGTACACCATCCAGTGTAATCGCATCAGTGGGATGCAATTGGCTCAAATGTCCAAGGAGTGTCGATTTACCACAACCATTAGGTCCAATGATAGCCGTCATTTTATGTTTAGGAAAGCTGAGCTTCACATCATCTAAAATTTGTCGTTTTCCATAGGAAAAGGACAAAGAATTTACCTCGTACATAGTCCCTCCTATTGTCTAACCTTGATGACGGTATCTCGTCATAATAATCCAAATAAATAGCGGTGCCCCTAGTAAGGATGTCAATACGCCGATAGGAATTTCTTCGGGGCTATACATAGCTCGTGAAAGTACATCCGCCCAGATCATCACAATACTACCAATGAGTGGCGCAAAAATCAGTAATCGTCCATGTTTAGGGCCCCCAACCATGCGTGCCAAGTGCGGAATAATAAGGCCCATAAAGCCTACTACACCTACTTTTGCTACTAAGGTAGCGATAGCCACAGAGGATACGATGACCATAGATAATTGCAAGGATTTCACAGATAAGCCCATTTGCTTTGCTTCTTGTTGCCCTAATAAGAGGACGTCAAAATCCTGTTTATACATGTACATATAGAGCATCAACAAACCAATGATGATGGCTGTTAATGGTAAATCTCTCCACTGAATGCCTGCAAAACTACCAAGCAACCAGAACATAGCACTTCGTACTTGTGCTTCATGCTTCGCTCCATAAATAATCATCATCGTAATGGAGGAGAAAATACCGGTCATACCCATACCAATTAAAATTAATTTTACTGGACTTTGGCTACGTCCCACACAGAGTAACACCAACAAGATGGAAATACCTGCTCCTAAAGCCGCAAAGAATGGCACATTATAGGATGCCAAGAATGGTAATCCTCCCATAATGATAGCAAAGACCGCTCCTGTACTAGCACCTGACGAGACACCTAATACATAAGGATCGGCTAGTGCATTGCGTGTTACTGTTTGCATCAGAACCCCTACTAAAGATAATCCAATCCCTGTCAGTACCGAATACAACAACCGTGGCAAACGAATATCTTGCACAATGGTGCTCAACATTTTCATCTCATCTGTTGGCACTGGACTGGTAAATGCCTGGTACATATCCCACACCGGTATGAAAGAAGCCCCAAATTGAGGGGCTACTACGAGTGAAATCACCAGTAAGATCAATAATCCTACGATTTTTAATTTCATGTTATACGCCCTTTAACTATACCCAATATACGCTTAGGAGTTTCCCTCACGAAATTCGTGCCTCCTACAGTAAAAAAAGAGCAACCTATGATGGGCGCTCTTTTGTCTATCTATAGTATACTATAATTTTCGATATAGCGTAAAGGTCTTCTCTTGATTTTTAACACGCCACAATTCCCATGACATATTACTGTAACATATAATTTCAGTCACATATTATTTCAACAGACCTTTCCCTAACAATATGTGTCGTATGGTCATGATTGGATGTATCCATAACATACGAGGACCACTGTAGCGCATGACTTCTTTAATTCGTTCCCGATAGGTCGGTGCGTAACAATGTGTTTTGCACATGGCGCAAAATGTTTTTTCTTCCATATGCGGGCATCGCTCTACCCTTGCTTCTGCATAATGCATCAATTCTGCACAGCTTTCACAGAGCTCACCGGACTTACGTCGGTGCTGTCCTTTGCAGTAGATTTCTATCATCTTGCGCACCGTTTTTAATTCTTTTAATCGCTTATTTTCGATAGCCTGCTGTTTCTCACGTTCTTTCATCACTAACTCCTCACTATTTAATGTTCAGTAGTTATGAATGTTGTACTCACGTTTCCTCTATACTGTAAGGGATATTTATAGTCCCCCTAAATTTTACAGTGTAATCGGCAAGAATGTCATGAGCATTGCTATAAATATTGCTGGTAGCAAGTTAGCCACTCGAATCTTGTTGGGCCACAATACATTAATGCCTACACAGAAAATCAAGATGGAGCCCACATAGGATAAATTATCAATCGCCTCTGGAGTCATAAGCGGTGCCGCTAAATGGGCTAAACCCGTAATCATCCCTTGGGTAATCCCCACTGGTAAAAAGGAGAACAAAGCCCCTTTTCCCATGGAAGATGCCATGACCATCACGATAATGCCGTCTAGAATACTTTTAACAACCATCGTACTATAATCGCCAGTCAAACCATCTTGAATAGAACCGATGACCCCCATAGCTCCTACGGTAAATGTCATGGATGCCGTAATAAAAGCATTGGTAAACTGTGGGTCCCGACTGTTACCTGTTTTCAACTTCAACCATTCTCCAATGGCTGTAATACGACGATCAAAATCAATCAATTCCCCTATAATCGCCCCTAGTACCATAGAGATAATCATCATCATAGGTCCTGTTGTATGCAAACTGTCGCTAACAATAACTAGCATATATTGCATAGTGCCACTCATACCTAATAGAAGGATAATGATCCCACACACCATCATGAGCGTTTCTTTTAAATTTTCTTTCATGCGATGTCGAATAAAGAGTCCTAATAAGCTACCACAAATAATCAACACCACATTAAGGATGGTTCCCATACCATGCATTGGTTGTTCCTCATCTTTCTAAAAAATCACTACACTATCATCCCCATCCACTTCGTGCACACGAACTTGCACCGTTTCCAAGTGGGATGTAGGAATATTTTTGCCTACATAATCAGCTCGTATAGGTAGTTCCCGATGGCCTCGATCCACTAATACAGCTAATTGGATGGCACTCGGTCTACCTGCATCCATAAGGGCATTCAATGCAGATCGAATCGTACGACCTGTAAATAATACATCATCTACAAGAATCACAATTTTACCCGTCGTATCCATCGTAAACGGAGGCCCTTCCTTCGGTTGATTGCTCCGATCATCTCGATACAAGGAGACATCCATTGTTGCCACATCTACTTGAATCCCTTCAATGGCTTCAATTTGAGCTTGTAATCGTTTTGCTATATATACACCACGGCGCTCAATGCCAATAATTAAAGCATTGGATAATCCTTTATTACGCTCTAAAATTTCGTGCCCGATACGACGAATGGCTCGCATCATACCAGCTTCATCAATTAAGATACGTTCTTCCATAGTATCACTCCTTATCGATTATGCTCTTTCGCATACTCAATACATGCCAAAAAATCTTCCGGCAATGGCGCTTCAAAGTGTAACACTTCCCCTGTGATAGGATGTTTCACAGATAATGTTTTAGAATGTAAGGCCTGCCCTACAATAGGAAAATCCATTTTACGGAATCCATAGAACGGATCATTCACCACAGGATGTCCAATATACGCTAAATGTACACGAATTTGGTGAGTTCTGCCCGTTTCTAGTTGGCATTCTATTAATGTGTGCTTGCCATATCGTTCTAGTACACGGAAATGGGTCACTGCGTCTTTACTATTTTCAAAGACCACCGCCATTTTCATACGATCTTTAGGGTGGCGCCCAATAGGGGCCTTGATAGTCCCTTTTTCTTCTGCAATATTGCCTTGTACTAATGCATAATAGGTTCTTGTAGCACTATGTTCTTTCACTTGCTCTGCTAAGCCCAAATGGGATTCATCATGTTTGGCTGCCATCATCACACCAGATGTATCCTTGTCTAATCGATGCACAATGCCAGGGCGAATTTCTCCATTGATGCCAGATAAATCTTTACAATGGTATAACAAAGCATTCACCAGTGTCCCTGAATGATTGCCTACCGCTGGATGTACCACCATACCACGAGCTTTATTAATGACAATCATATGCGAATCTTCAAATAGAATATCCAGTGGAATGTTCTCTGGTTCTACTTCTGCTTCGTGCACTTCAGGAATAGTAACGCTGATTTCACTATCCTTTGAAAGTTTCAAGTTCGATTTTCCTGTTTTGCCATTCACTTGTACATTTCCCTCTTTCACTAAGGATTGCACATAGCTACGTGACTGACCAAGCTCTCTCGTGAGGTACACATCTAATCGTGTACCCTCATCTTGAGCCTCTACTATATATTGTTTTGTTTCCATTATTTACCTCACTGTTTTTGGCTTTCATAGGACCAAAAATATAGAATCAACAAAGGTACACCAATGCAAATACCAATATCCGCAATATTAAAGATAGGCCACACTCGGAAATCAAAGAAATCCACTACACCACCTAAGTACAAACGATCCCAGGCATTACCCAAAGCACCACCTAAGAGCGTGCCTGTCCCAATTCGTGCATATAACGGTGCCATAGCTAATTTCTTACGACCTACGTACATAGCGCCTAACAAAAGTACCACTACCAACAACAATATCCATCGTTGGTGCATCAACATACCAAAGGCTGCTCCATGATTCACAATATAGGTCCAATGAAAAATATCAGGTACAACTGGCACAGATTCACCTAACCGAAAGTGGCTGCGTACATACCATTTTGCTACTTGATCCAATAGGAAGGTCAAGATACTTATGATATAGATCATCGTTTACGTCCTCCACGGTCAGCCCATTGTTGTAATAAAGCACCTAAGTCCTGTTCTTTTTCTTGCCCTTTTCCACGATTGTTTTTGTTTCTATCTCGCTTAGGATTACCTGAGCCACTTCTTACATCCTTAGCGTTGTTAGAGTTTCGACCCTGTTGTCTTTCGCCTTTTGGTTGTTGACCATCCTTACGTGGTGTATCTCGACGGGGATTTCCATCGCCATTGCGTCTATGACCTTGACGGTTTGGATCTTTTGGTTTTTCTCGTTTCATGGATAAACCAATGCGGTTCCGTTTTGCATCGACAGAAATAATCTCTACTTCGATAATATCTCCTACTGC
>CAUVRW010000016.1:0-10681 GCA_963554425.1 uncultured Veillonella sp. | reverse complement strand
ATTGCTCAACAAGTAGGTATCCAAGGAGTACGTGCTGAGTTATTACCACAAGATAAATTAGAAGTGGTACAGTCTCTACGTAATGATCGTGGTTCTGTTATGTTCGTAGGTGATGGCATCAACGATGCGCCTGTATTGACAGGTGCTGACGTAGGCGGTGCTATGGGTAGTGGTGCAGATTCTGCCATCGAAGCAGCAGACGTAGTGTACATGAACTCTAACCTAGATTCTGTATGGCGCTCCTTAAGTATTGCGGATCGTACTTTATCTATTGCATGGCAAAATATTTTCTTCGCTATTGCTGTGAAAATTATTGTCATGGTAGCTGGTGTATTTGGTTTTGCAAACATGTGGGTAGCGATCTTTGCAGATACAGGGGTATCCATCTTGTGTATCTTGAACTCTATCCGTATATTCTACAGCAAATAACATACGTCCTCCTGCTAGCATGTACGCCCAACTATGTAGCAGGAGGCTTTGTGATATCTTCCCTCCTTGTAGTTATACAAGGCATATATCACTACATAACAACTATACGGCAAAAAGGACTTGGTCATTAGACTAGGTCCTTTTTGTTGTACATGGATGTCTTGAAGGATATTTTTTTAAAGCACGAACTAGCCTACCAACTCATTTTGCTCTATACCCCACTAACTCAGTTACTTCTATACATTGACTGAGTGGAAATGGTGAAAGGCTATTATAAACTTTCACGAGAAATCATAAAAAAATTGACGAATCGGCCTCGATTGATTAAGATAAAGGGTAGGGTTATTAAGACGTTAAGGAGGTGTCACATGTTAACGGTACACAAACACGTAGAGGGGGAATTATTTACAGATTCCACTGTACAAGATGCTACAAAAGGTTCATGGATAAATTTGGTGAACCCAGACCCCGATGAGTTGGCTATCGTCAATATGATGACACAGATTCCAACGGACGTACTGAAAGCAGCTTTGGATACGGAAGAACGGTCTCACGTAGAAATTGAAGATGAATACATTTTCGTCGTTATTAACATTCCGGTACTGCGCGGTTCTGATGTATATGATGCAGTACCTTTGGGTGTATTTGTGACAGAAGATTTCTTTATTACCATCTGTTTAGAAGAAGCAGAAGTGCTATATCCGTTCTTGAGCAATCAAATGCCAACCTTCTATACTTTTAAAAAGACAAGATTTCTGTTCCAAATCATGTATCGCACAGCGGTACTATATTTGCGATACTTACAACAAATCGACCGCCGTACGGATGACATTGAAAAAACATTACGACATACGACACGGAATAAAGATTTGTTCCAATTGTTGGAATTACAAAAATCCA
This sequence comes from uncultured Veillonella sp., assembly GCA_963554425.1. Classification (GTDB taxonomy): domain Bacteria; phylum Bacillota; class Negativicutes; order Veillonellales; family Veillonellaceae; genus F0422. Next base: position 9,352 of record CAUVRW010000016.1, on the reverse strand, counting down.
TGACCTATTTTACCTCTGCACTGCGTGGTAATGGTACGGTAATGGAACGGATTTTGCGTATTCGTCGTCATGATGATGTGCGATACTTATTAAAAATCTATGAAGAAGATGAAGATTTATTAGAAGATGTGATCATTGAGAACAAACAGGCTGTGGAAATGGTTGAAATGTATTCTAATATTTTGATGAATATGATGAATGCCTTTACCTCTATTATTTCTAACAATTTGAACTTAGTTATGAAATTATTGGCAGCCATGACAATTATGTTAGCTGTACCAACGGCCATCTTTAGCTTGTGGGGTATCAATGTACCAGTGCCATTTGCTGATATGGAATATGGCTTTGAGTATGTGATTGGTATTGGTATAAGCTTTGCAGCCCTGGCAGGCTATTGGCTTTGGAAAAATGATTTCTTTTAATTGCATAGTAAAATGGAACACACCTAAGGGGGCTCCCGGGGGTGTGTTTTCTTATGTCACGATTCAGGTTAATTATGAAAGTTTCTTATATCTATCTTTAAAAGTCATGAATATTATACAAAATGAATAAAATTACTATATAGATATTTTTCAATTTGTGTAAAAACAATGATTTAAAATGATATAAATCACAGATAAATAGCTAGAAATGTACACTTTCAAACAAGTATGTATTCCATGTCTTGCAATATTCACATTAGTCATTTGACTTTTTTGATAAAAGAAATTAACATATTTATGTAATATCTATAATATAGTTGGGCGTAGATATTGACTACGAATACCTTAAATAAGGGAAGAATATTTTGGGGGAGATATTGCTAAAAGTTGTATAGGGTTATGGGCAAGATGGAGCAAGATTGTCTAAGCTGTAGCCCTTGCTGACTTTGTGTAGCAGATCCACCTCAAAGGTGGCTTTTTTTATGACTTGATGTTTCATAGCGGTAGAGGGTAGGCCCAAAGTCTATTTAGAAGGGATGTGGATGATTGAAAACTATACTGAGTAAGGTGTCACAACTGTTAATCACATTAATTGGGGTTACGTTTTTGACGTTTTGCTTGACCTACATTGCTCCTGGTGATCCAGCTTTGATGGTATTGGAAGCAGGAGACACCATTGTGTCACAGGAAATGATTGATGCTACACGAAAAGAGATGGGCTTGGATCGTCCATTTATGGAACAGTATGTGCGATGGGTAGCAGGTGCTGTACAAGGTGATCTAGGAACGTCCTATTCAGGGAAAAAACCAGTGACTGACAAATTATTGGAAGGCTTGGGCGGTACAGCTTTATTAGCAGTGTCAGCATTCTTGTTGAATGTGTTGCTGTCGATTCCATTAGGGATTTATTCGGCGGTAAAAGCCAATAAGCTACCAGACTTTATTATTCGATTCTTCGCATTCATTAATGTGTCCATGCCAAGTTTCTGGTTAGGCATGCTGTTGCTATATATCTTCGGACTGAAATTGCACTGGGTGCCGATTGCTACCTCTGTGATTAGCTTTAAAGCACTCATTTTACCGGCTATCACATTGTCGCTAGTAATGGCTGCCAAGTTTACACGCCAAGTACGGACGGTGATTATCGAAGAATTGCACCAAGACTACGTGATGGGCGCTAGAGCTCGTGGCATGAGTGAATCTCAAATTTTATGGAAACATGTCTTACCAAATGCCTTATTACCTTTGATTACCATCATGGGTATGGGTATCGGTTGGCTCTTGGCAGGGGCTGCGGTTATCGAAATCGTATTCTCTTGGCCAGGGATGGGTAAAATGGCGGTCTATGCCATTGCCATGCGTGACTATCCACTCATCGAGGGCTTTGTATTGTGGGTAGCCCTCATCTATACAGCTATCAACTTCTTGGTAGACCTGTCCTACTCTATATTAGATCCACGATTGAAAGCGAGGGGATAAGATGAAAGAATTTATTCTGCAACACAAACGCTTTTCTTTCTACTCCCTTCTAGTGGCTATCGTAGTAGGAATTGCTATATTTGCTCCCTATATCACTCCGCATGATGCGTTCAATGCAGATATGTCAAAAGCTTTCTTAAAACCGTCTGCACAGCATTTAATGGGGACAGATAAATTGGGACGTGATACGTTTTCTCGTATCATTTACGGCACACAAACCTCCTTGTTCATGACTATCATCCTAGTTATCTTAACTGCTGTTGTTGGTACAGTGGTAGGGATTTTGTCTGGTTTCTTTGGAGGTAAAGTAGAGTTGGTATTGATGCGCTTTACAGATATTATGTTATCCTTCCCAGGGGTGGTATTGGCCATTGCCATTGCCGGTATCTTGGGTGGTAGTGCCATCAATGCGATCTTGGCTCTCGTTGTGGTGAGCTGGGCGAAGTATGCACGATTGATACGGTCTGCGGTGATTAAACTTCGCCATAATGACTTTATAGCCGCAGCCAGAGTGAATGGAACAAAACAAATGACCATTTTATGGCGCCACATTTTACCGAATGTATTGCCTTTGATTGTCATTACAGGGGCGATGGATATCGGTACTATGATGATGGAAATTGCGGGACTTTCCTTCTTGGGATTTGGTGCACAGCCGCCAACGCCAGAATGGGGCTTAATGCTCAATGAGAACCGTCAATATATTTTATCGTCTCCAGAATTGATGTTATATCCAGGGATGGCCATTTTCATTGTGGTGACCATCTTCAATTTATGGGGCGATTCGCTGCGGGATATCTTAGATCCACGTAGTAAAGATTCACATTAATGTGTTAGTAGTTAAGTTTTATAGAAAGGAACTTAAGATGAAACAAAGTTGGAAAAAATGGCTTCGTAATGCTACATTTGGTGTTATGGCAGTAGCGGCATTAGGCGTGATTGCAGGTTGTGGTAGCGATAATGCAGGCCCAGCTGACAAAAGTGTAGTAAAATTTGGTGTTACAAACTTTGCAGACACATTAGAGCCAACACAAAACTATTTCGGTTGGGTAGTTATGCGTTACGGTATTGGCGAAACATTAGCTAAATTCGACGAAAAAATGAACACGCAACCTTGGTTGGCAGAAAGTTGGTCTGTATCTGCAGATAAATTGACTTGGACTTTCAAAATTAACGACAAAGCGAAATTCTCCAATGGCAATAAAGTGACCGCAGAAGCAGTAAAAGAATCCATTGAGCGTGCCTTCGAGAAAAATAAACGGGCCGCTACATTCTTCAAATACACAGATATCAAAGCAGATGGTCAAAATTTGATTATCACTACTGATAAACCATATCCAAACGTGCCTGGTTTCTTGGCTGACCCATTATTCATCATCGTAGATGTAGCTGCTGAAAAAGCTGGCCGTGACTTCGCCAAAGAAGGCCCTATCGGTACTGGCCCGTACAAAGTGAAATCTTTCACGAAAGAAAAAGCAGTTGTAGAAGCTAACGAAAACTACTGGGATGGAGAAGTTCCTTTCAAAACAGTAGAAATCCCATCTATTGATGACCCTACCACTCGTGCATTAGCATTACAAAACGGTGACGTAGACTTCGCTGTTAACATTGGCGCTGGCGACCTTGAGTCCATGCGTAATGACAGCAAATTCAAAGTAGATGAAATCGCATCTTTACGTACTGTATTAGCTCGTATTAACCAAAAAGGTGTATTAGGTGATGAAAAAGTTCGTGCTGCATTCATTAGCGGTACTGACCGTGAATCCTACAACAAAGTATTGTTAAAAGGCACTTTCATTCCAGGTAAAGCACCAATTCCACCAAGCTTGGATTATGGTTTTGATGGCTTGAAAGACCCTAATGCGTATAATCCTGAGCGTTCCAAACAATTATTGGCGGAAGCAGGTTGGAAAGATACTGATGGAGATGGTTACGTAGATAAAGATGGCAAAAACTTAGAAGTACGTTTCGTAGTATACAATAGCCGTCAAGAGCTTCCTATCTATGCAGAAGCTGTACAATCCGACATGAAAAAAATCGGTATCAAAGTAAATATCGAGTCCGTTGACTATAACTTAATCGACAAAATGGGTATTGATGGCGACTATGACTTGTTGATCTCCAACATCGTAACAGCGAACACTGGTGACCCAGAAATCTTCTTAAAATGGTACTGGAAAACTAACTTAAACGGTGAAAACCCTCAAAATGGTTCTGGTTACAGCAACCCTAAATATGATGCCATCATGGATCAATTGGCAGTTGAATTCGACAAATCTAAACGTCAAAGCTTAATTATCGAAGCACAACAAATCTTATTGAATGATGGTGCTGCATTGTTCTTAGGTTACCCTAAAACAAATATCGTTAATAACACTTGGTTAACAAATGTAGTAATGTACCCAACAGACTACTACTGGTTGACTAAAGACGTAAAACCAGCAAAATAATCCTTTGCAGATGTCCGCAACAATCGGGAGGCACTTGGCCTCCCCTTGTTGTATATATGAAGATAGTAACTTTCAGTGCAGTAGTTACAAAATAGGCAGAAAGGATAGTTATGTTACTTAGTATTAAAAATTTAGCTGTTACCTACGGCAACAATCCAAACCCTACTATTGCAGGGGTTAACTTGGATTTGGCAGAAGGGGAGATTGTCTCCATCGTAGGGGAATCTGGTAGCGGTAAGACTACCGTTATCCGTGCCCTTTTGGGAGTGCTGCCTAATACAGGTCGCGTATCGGAAGGAAGCATTACCTTCGATGGAAAGGATTTGCTAGCATTTTCTACAAAAGATTGGTTGGATTTACGGGGGAATCATATTGCTATGATCTTCCAAGATAGTGGTAACATGATGAACCCTATTCAAACCATAGGTAAGCAATTTGTAGAATTTATTCAGTTGCATAGTACTATGTCGAAACAAGAGGCAGAGGCGAAGGCTATCGAAATGTTGGCACTTACAAATTTGCCACACCCAGAGGCGATTATGAAGTCCTATCCATTTGAACTCAGTGGTGGTATGCGCCAACGTGTAGGCATTGCCATGGCGATTACATTCTCTCCGAAATTATTATTGGGGGATGAACCTACATCGGCTCTAGACGTAACGACGCAAGCACAAATTGTAGAAGAATTATTACGTATCAATCGTGAAAAGAAAACATCTATGATTATCGTAACGCACAATATCGGGGTCGCAGCGCATATGTCTGACAAAATTGTAGTCATGAAACAAGGGGCTGTGGTGGAATATGGTCCAGCAGAAGAAGTGATTCGCAATCCACAAGCGGACTATACGAAGCAATTACTCGATGCAGTGCCGGAAATCGGAGGAAAACGCTATGTCTGATATTATTATGCAAATTCAAGATATTGTGAAAGAATTTCCTCTTGCTGACGGTTCTACCTTGCGTGCTTGTAATGGCATTTCCATTGATGTAGAGCGAGGAGAAACCTTAGCCATCGTAGGGGAGTCTGGTTGTGGTAAATCCACCTTGGTGAAAACGATCATGAACATGCATGAACCTACATCTGGATCTGTTATCTTCCGTGGGAAAGATATTACGAAGTTGAAAGGTGAAGAAAAGCGCCAAAATTATCGTCATATTCAAATGGTCTTTCAAGATCCTACAGCGGCATTCAATCCGAAGATGAAAGTACGAGATATTATTTGCGAACCATTACGCAACTTTGGATTAATTAATAAAGCTGATGTGGATGCAAAAGCTCGTGAACTGTTAAAAATGGTGGATCTACCAGAAGATTTTGCAGGTCGCTATCCAAACAATATGAGTGGCGGGCAGCGTCAACGTGTGGCTATTGCCAGAGCCTTGGCGTTGGAACCAGAAATCATTGTTTGTGATGAAGCTACTAGTGCTTTAGACGTATCTGTGCAAGATACAATCATTGAGTTATTAGTGCGTTTACAAAAAGAAAAAGGCATTACCTACTTATTTATCTGCCATGACTTGGCATTAGTTCATTTATTCTGCCACAAAGTAGTGGTCATGTATAAAGGGGAAGTAGTGGAACGCCTGAACGGTGATGCCTTAGCAGAAGCGCAGCATCCGTATACAAAACAATTATTAAGTGCAGTCTATAACTTAGATCGCTAATCAGTTTGTAGTTGTATTTTTCAACAGCTGAATACATTGTTTTGCAACGTAACACAAACTGTATGAATAAGATATATTTGTGTTATATGAACAAACTTTGATACAATGTGTGTATCAAATGGTGTATGAAATGTTTCAAGGGGAGCACCTTAGGGGGCTCCTCTTTTTGTGAGGGTAAGATGGAAGAACGATTGACCTACAAAGACTATTTAAAAGTGACAATTCCATTTATGATTTCTACGGTGACCCAGCCTTTATTGGGGGCTGTGAATACTGCGATTATGGGACATATGGATAATGCTATGTACATCGCAGCAGTAGCACTAGGAGTTATCTTATTTAATAATATGTATTGGCTCTTTGGTTTCTTGCGTGTGGCAACGACAGTATTTTCTGCACAGGCTTTGGGGGCGCAATCGAAGGAAAGGACATCCTTAAGTTTCTTCCGACCTCTTATCATTGCTTTACTGATTAGCACCGCCTTTATCATTGGGTATCCATGGATTTTTGATTACTATGCAAGTTTTATGCATCCCGACCCAGAGGTGATCGCTTTGATGGCGGACTATACAGATATTTTAATCTGGGGAACTCCTTTTGTATTGGTCAATTATGTTACGTTAGGCTGGCTTATGGGGCAAATGATGATTCGTGCTACCATGACAATGCAAATCTCCATGAACTTGCTTAACATCGCATTGTCCTTCCTGTTCGTCTTTGGTTTTGGATTTGGTGTGAAAGGGGTAGCTTGGGCCTCTTTAATTTCCCAAATCTATGCATCTTTAGTAGGACTTGGCACTATGTACTTAGTCCGTGATCGCTTAGACTTAACATCCCAGATGTGGACTACCTTGAAACGGGTGAAACCATTCCTATCCATTATGAAAGTTAACACAGACCTGATGCTTCGTACCTTTTGCTTGCTCACAATTAATAATTTGTTTGCCAAGGCAGGCAGTGCCATGGGTAGTGATGTATTAGCTACAAATGCGGTGATTTTAGAGGTTATCTTCATCATGGCATACTTCACAGATGGACAGGCTAATGGAGTTAGCGTATTTACTGGAAAAGCTTTTGGTAAGCGTGACTTGGTACTTTGGAAAGATACTTTAAAAATTTCCTTAGTCTGCTTGGCGGTGTACGTAGTCATCGTAGAAGTCGTGTTAGGATTGTTCCGCAATGATTTGATTCTAGTCATGACATCGGTACCAAAGATTTATACGATGGCTATGGAATATTCCCATTATCTATTGCTCTATCCTATCTGTGCGGCAGTAGGATTATTATTATATGGTATGTACAATGGCATCGGTCAGACTGCATCTATCCGGAATATGATGTTCATTGCAGTGGTCTTTTTTGTAGGCATGCAAGAATTGCTTATCCCTCCATTCGGTAATGACGGGCTGTGGATGACCTATGTGCTCACATATCTAGTAGAATCCATCATTTTAGTGCTATTCATACCATTGGCAAAAAAACGGTTTTCCTTAGCGGTCTAATATGTTTCTAATGAAAATTGCTGTTTTACAAAATAGCGTAATCGATAGTAGATGGATGTTTTATATTCTAGTCGGCACAACAATATGCCATAAAGAATATCTTAATGACAATTAAAAACATATACAGTTGATATTACTACAAAAAGGCGTTACCGATGAGCGAATTTGCTTAAGGTAGCGCCTTGTTGCGTTTGTTTATGGTATTAATGTTGATGTTCCAAAATCAGTGGTTCTGTAATATGGTAAAAGTATCGTGACATGTCTTCAATGGAATACTCTCGACCAGTTTCCAGCCACCAAAGAACCATTTCTACAAAAGATCCTGCAATGTGATTAGAGATAAAATCATGAGGGATATTATTGTGTGGACAGGTTTGATTGTTTAAGAAATGACTTTGAATGAGTTCTTTCAGACTGCTCTTGAAATGACGCAGGAAGAGTTCGTTACTTTCACAGGAAAGAAGACCTAAAATGTTATTGTCGTTGTCCTCTAAATGCTGCAAGATATGGAGGAAGATAGCTTCCTTGATATGACTATTTTTATATAAGCCATGAGCATGAGAGAAGTCTGATGCGGTGTCGATGATATGGGAGAATAGTTCTTGGCACAAGGCCTCTAATAGATCTTCTTTTGTTTCAAAGTGTGCGTAAAATGTACTACGGCCAATGAGGGCTTCATCGATAATGTCTTGCACGATGATAGCATTATAATTTTTATGTTCTAAAAGCCTAACAAAGGCGTCGAAAATAGCTTTTCTAGTTTTCATTTGTCGTTTATCCATAATTCCTCCTTACATATATGAATCAAACAAAATGAGATACTTGTTCAATATAGGATACTTTTCTATATATGTTTCGTAAATAACAAAATAGAAAAAGTGATTCTTGTCAAATCTTTTAATTTCACTATACTAATAGTATATCATAAGTGACAAAGTGTTTCATATCTTTGTATATGTGGATATATCTTAGAATGATACATTGAAAGACTCCATTGTTAGCTGGTATAGCTAAGGAATCTATCAATTGTGTATAGATTAGAAATAAGAGAGGATGTGTTCTTATGTTAGAACGAATTGATGCGATGTTAAGCAGTACTGCTACTACAATTATTACAGGAGCTATGTTTTTAGCTATTGTGTTACACACTACATTTGATGTACCTAGCTGGGTTCACACATCATGGATTATAGTATTGCAATACCAAGCAGGTTTATAGTATAAAAAAGCTGACGCATTGTAGAGGAAATGATAGATTGCACTGTTTTAGTTGTAACATGAATTTCCTTGTGGTATACTAGTCTTATAATTGAATAAATTCGATATAATACATCGATTCTATGAAAGGAGTATACCATGAAAGAAATTTTAGGTTTCCATTTACATCATTGTCCATATTGCGCTAACGCATTCCGCGCTATTGAAGAACTTCAAGCAGAGAACCCTGCTTTCAAAGATATCAAAATTAACTGGGTAGAAGATCAAGATGCAGTGGAATTGTTCAAAACACATCCATATGAATACTATCCAAATTTATGGTTCGACTTGGACAAACAATATGAAGCGCAACCAGGTGAAAGTTACGAACAAACAAAAGCATTGATCAAAGCTGTGTTCGAAAAAGCAATTCAATAGAACTGTTGATTTCACTTTGCTGAAAAATACTATATAATAAGAGCAGATGCCATTACGTGCATCTGCTTTTTTCTGATATAGGCCGCAGTCTTGAGTAGGCTGTGGAAGGAGGATATATGTTAAATTTTGTTGCCTTAGACTTTGAAACGGCTAATGAAAGTAAAAATAGTGCTATCTCTTTGGCAGTTGTCACTGT
>CAUVRW010000015.1:0-10898 GCA_963554425.1 uncultured Veillonella sp. | reverse complement strand
ACGTTGGATACGGTAATTTCCACTAATTCCATACCGTATTTCTGCGCTTCTTTTCTAAAACTCTCTGCTTGTAATTGTGAATTCACTTCACTAGATGAATAGATAGTACCGATTTTTTTCGCATTCGGTAATAATTGATGCACTAGTTCGACCCGTTTTTCCATAGGTACCATGTCCGTGGTGCCCGACACATTACCACCTGGATGTTCATCACTATCCACAAGTCGTGCTGTGGTAAAGCTCGTGACCGCAGTGCCTAATACAGGAATGTCCTTTGTTGCATTTGCCATAGCCTGTACCGCTGGGGTCGCAATGGCCACCACTAAATCGGAATTACGTGCCACAAATCGTTGGGCAATGGTATTTAGATTAGATTGATCTCCCTGCGCATTTTGGTGATCAAGAATCACATTGTCTACAAATCCCTCTTCACGTAATCCATCTACGAAGCCTTTGTTTGCTGCATCTAATGCGGGATGCTCCGCTAATTGCAAGATACCTACTCGGTACATCTTGCCTCCTCCTGGTGCTTCTAGTGACGATTCATGCCAGAGCAAGAACCCCACCAGACAGACCACCAACAGGGCCAGTCCTTTTTTCCACATAAAAATCTCCTTTCTACTATACTACATTGGTAGCCGCGCGCTACCTCCTACAGTCTTTCTATGGGAAAGATATAGAGATTATACCACATGTGAAAGTAATAGAAAATATATAATTTGTAATTTCTATAGAATCCAATATTTTTATGTAAAATATATTTAAGGCCCGGAAAATTAATGACCATGTTTATAATAATGAACATCGAAACATACTTGTAAAGATAGACAAAACGACTAGATCCTTACAACCTAGTCGTTTATCTATATTACACTATTAATTTGTCTTACAAGATACTTACACCGCGACACTAAACATATCAACTAGTGTATGTACAAGCATATACTATTATTTTCGCACAATACCGATATGCACCATACCCACAAAGAAACCGATAATGGATGGCACAATCCAGCCCATGCCGATAGAGGCAAATGGAAGCATTCCATAATATGGTAATGCCCATTGGACAAATCCAGATTGATTGATAAATGCTGGCGCCGTTGCCATAGCATCGCCTAGTGCCGCCCATAAAGCAAAAGCTGTTGTCCAAGCATATACCGCTTGTCTTCCTTTGAAGATTGGTGCTGCAAAAGATAACAAAATGATCGTAATGGACAATGGGTACAAGAACATCAATACAGGGATGGCGAGTTCGATAATTTTTGTTAATCCCACATTAGCAATTAAGAAACCCACTGCTGTTGTTAAGTATGCATAGCCACGATAGCCCAATGTGTTCGGGAACATTTCATCAAATGTTTCACCACAAGCACCGATTAAGCCTACGCATGTTTTTAAGCAAGCTAAGGTAACGATAATCGCCAATAACACAGCTCCCACATTACCAAAGTAGAACGCATTCATTTGCGCCATGGTGATACCACCATTTTTAGCAAGGCCTAATGTAGTTACACTAGTAGCGCCACTATAAGCTAAGAAACCGTAGATAACAGCCATAATGGAGCACGCAATGAGTCCAGCTTTCACAAGCCCCATAGCAATATCCTTAGGTTCTGTCACTCCTACTCCTTGTAGAGCACGGATAACGATAATACCAAATGCTAAGGATGCCAAGACATCTAGCGTGTTATATCCTTCCGTAAAACCTTTGAAGAACGGATGAGTCGCATATTCCCCTTGTGGTGCCACTGATGTATAATCCCCCATTGGCATAACCACTACAGTGATCAATAAAATACTTAGAAATACTAAGAATAATGGTGTTAATACTTTGCCGATGTAGGTCATCAATTTGCCTGGGTTCAAAGAGAACAAAATAGCAATGATAAAGAACACTGCAGAGAATACACCTAATGCAAGATCTGGATTGACACCACCAAGAAATGGTTCAAATCCAATAGTATAGGATACTGTACTCGTTCTCGGGATAGCGAATGCAGGACCAATGGTAATGTACAATAATAAGGTGAAAATTTTACCATACATAGGATGTACACGACTCACTAAATCTTGTAAGCCATTACTACGAGACACGCCCATAGCAACAATACCCAAGAATGGTAGCCCGATAGCTGTTACTAAAAACCCTATAATAGCTGGCCATAAGGCTTGACCTGCTTCTTGCCCCAAGTGAACTGGGAAAATTAAGTTACCTGCCCCAAAGAACATACCGAACAGCATAGTTCCAATAAAGGCTACGGAACCCCAAGATAATGTTTGCTTCATTGTTAGCCCCCCTACATAATGATTTTTAACACATCTAATACTTCGTCAGGCAACTCATCTTTTGTTCCTTTTAAGTTTTCAATGTAATCATAACGGAACTCAAATGCTTTATGAAGAATATGGTGATACTCACGAACTGTAAAATCTGGTTCAAAGCCTTCTACTTTTACATATTCTAAGTTTTCATATTTATAGAATGGTTCAAAATTAAGGCTACCTTCAACTAAGCCCTCTAACAAGCCTAATGTGACTTCTTTTGGAATTTTTTTATCCAAGAAGAAACCTGTATTCATAATATAGCAATCTACACCAGATTGAGTGAATAATTTTTTGTAGCTTTCATAATCGGTACGCAAGGAATAGGTCCGGAATGGATTCGCATAAGGTTCAATAACCAATGCGTTAGGATCTACATTGTCATCTAATTTTTCCGCTGTAGAACGACGTGTTGCTAGCGTAGCACCCATAGTAGCCGCCAAAATTGGATCGTCAATTTTTAAAATCGGTGGTAATGTTTTATCTTTCATCAACCACACGATAGCATTCACTGGGTCTTTCACAAAGTTCACGCGATTGTCTGTCCAGAATTGCGATTTAATAGCACGACCATTGTTATTGCGTACATCTTCTGCTAAGACAACTTTATTACCATCTTCATCTAAGGTGACCCCAACATTTTGCAATGTTAATAGATATTTATTGGCAGGATGTTCCACCGGATAGTCTTGCATTTTATCAAAATATGTGGGTTCTAAAGCAATAGAGGATAAATCTTCTGTATGAATGATATACGCATCATCATGTAACACAGAAATATCATATCGTCCATCATGTTGTTCATGGGTTAAGGTAGATTTACCCGATCCGGATAATCCGAATACGCCAATTGTATAGGAAGAACCATCTTGTAAATTATATCGCTTCATACCACCATGGCATGCCACATAACCATAACGATTTGCCAAGGACCATCCTAATGTAAGAGTGCCTTTTTTATGTTCCCCAAAATAGCGCATGCCTAGAATCATAGCGCAGTTATGAGCAGGGTCAAAAATAGCTAGTCCTCCAGGGTATCCTTCTACCACATAATCTGGATCAGAATAGATAAAAATATCCCCTTCAGGAATTTCCTTACTCTCTCTGTAAAAAGCCTTTACTTCCTCATTGAAAAATTGGAAGTTGATAGCCCAGGAGTACAAGATAGAAGCATGTTCTTTAGGAATCATTAAATGTGCACGAGCGGTGAAAGCTTCATCCAAGCCTACAATAGCTTGCGCAGAAATCCACTCTTTATGACGGCTATCATACACAGCTTCACGAGCAATATCACATAATTCTACTTCGTTAATACCTTCATCACCGATGATACGACGTGCTTTTGCATAGCGACCTGTAGTTTTACCATTGTTGGTAACTAATACTTTTGCATCCTGTGGTAAGCCTTGCTCTTCCGCACGGTAGATTGGCATATCTAATACAATGACACCAGGTTCCTTAGCTGCTAGGTCATAGGCCTGCGCAATAGATTTAACAGGTGTTACATTATTTCCATAAAACGCTGTTTCTATCGTGCTTCTCAATTTAGAAAAAAGCGGGTTTTCTTTAATTTCGGACTGTTTCCATTTTAATCTTGTTGCCATAGTTTCCTCATTCGTTGTAACTTATTATACTTATGTATATTCCCTTATATTCTAACATTTAATTAAGTATTTCACAATATGAGAGCCATTATATACACAGTATTAGCCTTAGTAACTACAAGCTTCTGTGATATGTATCACAATGTATTCTTACTATGCAGTGAGTAGATATGCAAAAACGGATGTCACAAGGTATGCACCTCATAACATCCGTTATTTACATAAATACAACTACGCTTTATGATTCATAACAGAATCGATATCTAGTTCTTGTAAATAGGTTTTGAAAGCCTCTGCCAACTGTGGATTTCGCAAGCCGTATTCTACGGTTGCCTTTAAATAACCTAAGCGATCACCTATATCATAGCGTACCCCTTCATAGGAATAGGCTAGAATTTTTGATGAAAGTCTAGCAATGGCATCGGTCAATTGAATTTCATTACCCGCTCCTTGAGGCGTTTTTTCTAACTCGTCAAATATGTCTGGAGTCAAAATATAACGACCTAATACGGCCAAGTTCGATGGGGCATATTCAAGTGGTGGTTTCTCCACTAGCCCAGCTACTTCGTACACATTCGGTTCAATTTCACGGCCTGACACAATACCATAGGAGCTAACTTTTTCGGGAGCTACAAATTGAGTACCTAAAATTGTCACCCCATCATGGGCATAATGACACTCAATGAGCTGTTTCAAGCATGGCCTTTGTGGGTTATACACCACATCGTCCCCTAAGAGAACAGCAAATGGCTCATCCCCAATGAAAGACTTCGCACAGTAAATAGCATCACCTAAGCCACGGGCTGTTTTCTGACGAATGTAATGAACTTTAATATTCGCCAAGTTTCGTACCATCTCTAGATGTTGTTGTTTGCCCTGTTGTTGCAATAATTGCTCCAACTCCACACTAGTATCAAAATGATCTTCAATAGCACGCTTATTGCGCCCCGTAATAATTAGAATATCCTCAATACCTGAATCGATGGCCTCTTGCACAATGTATTGTATAGTTGGCGTATCCACAATAGGCAACATCTCTTTTGGTTGTGCCTTAGTGGCTGGCAAAAAGCGCGTCCCAAAGCCTGCTGCTGGAATGACTGCTTTTCTAACTTTTTTCATGGCGTCCCCTTAGATTAAAAATCTTTCGCTACCAATGTATATTCCCATTTCTTTTGTTTCGTGCGATATGTCAAAGAGCCCTCAAAGGAATGCAAATCTCTATGCCATGTCAGATCTACATAGCGTAATTCATGAGTCTGCATATCTCGTTGCATTTGTACACTAAAACGATCTAATCGTGTAGCTTGTACACTTAAACCATAGTACAAATTATACTTCACATCGATTTGGTCAAATGGATATGGAGAATCTGCTGAAACCGATACATTACTTTGACGATATCCAGCCCATGCATCCACTCGTGGACCTAATTTTGTAGTCGCTCCTACGCCCCAATATGGCATAGACCGTACAGATGAATCATATCCATAATAATCCCGTTGGTAACCACCATAGAATTTTACCTCTGTCTTTGGTCCAATATGAACTGGGTCATGAGAGAGTTCCCCAAAATACTTAGTATGAGAGCCTTTGATATGTCCTTCCACCCATCTACCATAGCTAGCACCGCCACGAATGGTAAACGGCGTAGTACCTATATGATAAGCATGCGTATCTATGGATAGTTCAGGTTTCTTTTCTACCCATACCTTTTTAGCATTTAGTGTAGCTGATTCACGACTGTATGCGATCTTTGCTTCACCCCATGGCAAGAACTGTACATACCCAAAAGATGGTTTAAATCCAACATTGGTACCCCAAGTATAATGCAAGAATAGCTCTCCATGTTTAGATACAGGATAGTCAATCTTACCATTTAAACTCAATCCATCAGAAGAATTGTACTTCGGTCTTGGTACAAAAGAAAATACACTGACTTGTCCTTGTTTATCTTGACGCAAAGACACGGTATATTTTTTTACAGAAATAATTCGTTTATTTTTAATATAAAAGCTCGCATTATGAATGACTGCTTTATCGCCAGGGAATACTTCAATATAATCCCCTTCTACACGATAATCAGGGGCTCCTTTGAAAGCGATAGCATGTTTAGTAGTTAACCAACCTTTTTCAATACGCCCTGTTTTACCATCAAAGTCACCCACTTTAGCTTTCACCCAATAGGGATCCGCATAGCCAAATACATCCTTTGTATGCGCTTCTCCAGTAGTCGCATTGTAGGTAATATGAGAACCTTTTAAATCTTTTGTGTCCCCTTTATCTTCTAAAAAGCGATAGTCTGATGTACTTTCATACTGTTGTGTCTTCGCATTGCCTTCTATGTTTTGCGACAATAGTTGTTGATTGCCACGTTCAACTTCTACAGAGCCATTGGCCCATACACGACCAGTGGTATCATTATAATACATTTTATCTGCATCAATACGAACTGGCACAGCTGGCTTTTGCACCTGTTGTTTTTCTTTAGGAGCTACTGGCTTCACTTGCAGATTTGGTACATACTTTGTATCCGTAGATACAGTGGAACCCATAGGAGTTTGCACATACTGAACCGTAGCTACTTGGGGCTCCGCTTCAAATACTGGAGCTGTAGTATCTACTGTTTGTGCATGGCTTTGTGTACACGCCAATGCCGTCAAAATAGCAGCGGCTGTTACAGAATATCTTTTCATGCCCATCTCCTAGTTTTGCTCGCGTTTTACAATAATAACAGGTTTTTCTGTTAATGTATCATCTGGTACTACTTGCACTGGTTCTGCTTTTGCTTTTACAACTGGCGCTTGTGTAGCAACTGGCTCTGCTGCTTTTGGCGCCACCACTGGCTCTACTGGAGCTTTAGGAGCTATGCCGGTATCCACACCATGTATTTCTATACCAGAAATAGTAACAGAAGATTCCGGTTGTACATATACAAGCGTTCCTGCTGGTAAATCAATGGATTTACCTTTTACAAAGAAACCACCTACTAAGCCCACTGGCCCCAATAACACAGCTCCCGCTACAGAGGCACCAGCCGCTTTTAATTCGCCTTTTGTTTTCGCTTTTGCTTCTTCCCCTTGGATAGCTGTGAAAATTGTGCCATCAATACCTTGTAATTGATCAAATACAATGTTCAATTTGGCATTACGTCCAAAGGAACGAGCTTTTGTAATTTCTGTAATATGCCCAGTTCCTACCGTACCTTTAGGAATCAACAAAGTTTCTCCATCCATTACATCTTCGGCTACTTTGACATGTACCACATCATCTTTTACATTTTTTTGAGATGTCACAGGTTCTGTCAATTCTAGAGTAAATACTTGATCTGCTCCAATTGTGCCCGTCTTAGTTTTTAACGCTACTTGTGTGCCAAAAATAGATTGTTTTAGTTTTTGTACACGACTTTGTAAGGAACCTTTTGTTTCTAGTCCATTCACACTGCGTTCCATTTCCCCAATGCGCTCTACAAGAGATCCACTATGAACTTCATCGAAATACATCCATTCCAAAGCATTCACTTCTTGATGTAAAGTTACCTTTGTACCTTGCCCTTCTACAGACTTGTACAAAGATTCCACTTGACCAGTAATACTGCCTTGTTGTTTGGCTCCCAAAATAGTATCTTGCAATTGATGCACTCGATCTGTTAAGGCCCCTACTTGCACTTTACCATATACGGTACTTTCTAAGGCTTCTGTTTTTTCTAAAACAGTGTCTGGTGCAGCCCATACACTTGTTGTTAAAAGAGCGAATACGGCTCCCAATACAGCAGAACGTTTCATAGTATCTCCTCATCTCTACTAACACATAGATAGCACGGGCAAGCCCGTGCTAATCCATTAAATCTTCAAATCTATAATTGCCGATACACCGACCCCTTGAATGCGATTAGCAGTCGTTGGGTTTGTGCTATCAATCGGTACTAGTCCTTTTACGCGAGCTACGGAATTAAAACTAGCCTCTATTTGCGCTACCGCCTCAACACGTTCCACTTCACTGCTAGGTCCCGTTACCTGCGCCGCACCAATATGGCCGCCTTTACCTAGACTCACAATAGGAACTACTTTTGTTGAGTACGTAGTACTCAAATTATTTTGCTTTAATAAATTGTTCAAGAAATTATTGATGGAGTCACCGTACTTATCCACTAGAAAGCCCACGCCCCCTACTTTCAATACGCCTCCTACTAGACTTCCTAAATTAAATGCCTGTGCTTGTTGAACGCCAACAACACCTACAGTGGCTACTGAGAATGCTACCATAGCAGCTACGATTTGTTTTTTCATCGTAATATCCTCCTTTTCCTTTCCATTGTATCAAAAAATACATTTTTATTCTATACAAAGTATACGGGATATGTATGATTTTTTCATGAAATATTACAATTTTCTAGCAAATTCGTGGCACTTGATCTTCTCCCAGCATATCCAAGAGGCGAATCCCACCTACTGCCGTTTGTAATCCTACTTTACCGGCATTGCCATTCACCACATCGCCGATGATCACCGCATCACGACCTTCTGTGAAAGTACGCATCACCTGTACTACCTCATCTGCCACATCAGCACCTACAATGGCAATCATCTTACCTTCATTTGCCAAATACAATGGATCGTACCCTAACACTTGGCATACAGCTTGTACTTCCTCTCTAACAGGGATAGCAGACTCTTGCAAACGAATCCCTTTTTGTGCGGAGTTAGCAATCTCTTGGAGCGTCGTCGCTAAGCCACCACGAGTAGGATCTCTAAAGAAGGCAATATCTTTACCAAAGGTTTCTAATAACTTGTGAGCCATTTTATGTAAAGGCGCACAATCTGTTTGTATCGTATCTGGCAGATCCAATCCATACCGTGTACCCATGACAGCAATCGCATGGTCCCCTAACGTGCCGGAAATGATGACTTTCATACCACTTTCAATATAGGAAGTACCTAACTGTACATAGTCTGGTACGATACCTACACCGGCAGTATTGATGTAAATGCCGTCAACAGAACCCTTTTCCACTACCTTCGTATCCCCTGTCACAATGGACACCCCTGAAAGTTGTGCCATATCTGACATCGTTTGCAACGCAGTTTCTAAGGTAGAAATAGGCAACCCTTCTTCTAAGATGAGCCCGCACGACAAATACTGAGGCACTGCGCCCATCATGGCTAAATCATTTACTGTACCGCATACAGCTAACTTCCCAATGTTGCCACCGGGGAAAATATGCGGTGTCACTACATAGGAATCTGTACTCATAGCCATACGTCCCGTTGTGACTGGAAATACAGCGCCATCATGTAATTCATTTAATATTGGATTCGAAAAATATTTCACAATATATTGGTCCACCAATTCATGACTAAATTTACCGCCATTACCATGGACTAAGCGAATACGTTCCATTTATTCCTCCCAGGTCATTCCACCACTGGAAAAACCATATTTATACCAAGCTGAACAACTGCCTTCTACCGACACCATACAAGCCCCCACTGGATGCTCTGGTGTACAAAGTTTACCAAATAAAGGACATGCATCCGGATGAATCATTCCTTGAATGACAGATCCACATTGGCATCCTTTCGGTCCATCACTGGTTGTAAATGTTCCTAAAGGTAGTTGTACCAACGCATCATAGGCAGACCATTCTCCGCGCAACTTTAAACCCGATGCTGGCAGTACACCGATACCCCGCCAGCCATCATCGGACGGTTCATATAAGGTATCCATCAACTGTTGTGCTACGGGATTGCCCGTTTTTGCCACCACAGAACGGTACGTATTACCTACATAAAATGTTTGTTCTTTTCGTTGTTCCAACAAATTCACAATAGCCGCCAGAATTTCCACACCATCAAAACCAGCAATACAGCTTGGCATATGATATTCATCGGCCAAGAATTGATACGGCTGTTCCCCAATGATAACACTTACATGACCTGGCAACAGAAATCCATCAATTTGATGCTCTGGATTACTCAATAAGGCACGTAATGCAGGGGGAACCAATTTATGAGAAATTAAGAAAAATACATTTTTTAATCCCTTAACATGTACTGCCTGAATAGTGGCTGCAATGACAGCGATAGTCGTTTCAAAGCCGATGCCTAAGAAAATAATCTTTTTATCTGGATATTGTTCACTCAATCCAAGCACTTCCATAGGGCTATAAATAATTTCAATATGAGCCCCATTTTCTTTCGACTGCCATAAATTGCCCGTCGTACCAGGAATCTTCAGCATATCTCCAAAGGTAGCGATGACTACATCCTCTCGATCCGCATATGCCAAGGCTTGATCCATATATTGTTGGTCTGTCACACACACAGGACATCCAGGACCACTAATTAATTCTATGCCTTTCGGCAACATTTGACGGATCCCTTCACGAAAGATAGCCACTGTATGGGTCCCACAGACTTCCATGAATCGTACAGTTTCCTCTGGATTATGTAATTCGTGAATGCGCTCTAGTAAACTAGCTGCGACTTTCGATTTTTCCGTTAAAGTAATCTTGTTCAAGTTCTTCTAATTCGCGGAATGCCTCAAGGGTCAAACGCGCTTCCTCCTCATCTACAATTTGTACGGCACAGCCCGCATGGACTAATAACCAATCTCCAATTTTTGCTTCCGGCACCAACAACAGACTGCACTCTCGTTGCACCCCTGTTAATTCCACGGTACCAATTGTTTCATTAATATGCACCAATTGTGCAGGTACTGCTAAACACATAGTATCTCCTATCTATTCCTATGACTTCCTAACCATAATTGTCCCAAGGCGATAGCGCCATCATTCATAGGACTTTGTGTTGGAACGTGGACCTTATATCCCTGTAATTCTTGCATCACTCCTCCTAGAAGAATGCGATTTTGGAATACTCCTCCACACAAAACAATGTGCGAAATCTGTCGTTCTTCACAACATTGTTTCGCCATCTGTCCTATATAATATATCAAAGTTCTGTGAAAGTT
>CAUVRW010000014.1:0-10940 GCA_963554425.1 uncultured Veillonella sp. | reverse complement strand
ATGCAATGGATTGTGGCAATGTAATAGACACAGATTGACTGTTTGTCTGTGCTTGATTTTTATATGCCTTTGTCATCATTGCTGCTTGCGCAGTTGCTTTTTGTTGAAAGTGTACTAATTTTACTGTATCTGTTTGCGGTACCGCTGCTCCTACTGTACATGCATAGGCTGCTAACATCGCTGCTAATGTCATTATTTTTGTATTCATTGGATCCTCCTAAAATATTTTTCTTAGCCCAAAATAATTCACCCGGTTATGATCATGACCATACCAAGTCCATTGACCTACCGCATAGGTATCTTTCCATAATTGAACATCTGAACGAATCCGATAGGAACCATGGCGGATATCGAATAGAGCTCCAGATAGTGAAAGTGGTTTACCAAAATCCACATCGGCTCCTATCCCTAATTTTCCATCAAATAAACCGCCTCGTAGGTATACTTGATCAAGCACTCGTTTCCCATAGGTAAGGTCCACATTAGAACCATTCCCTAGATTGGAAATCCCTAAGGTATAGATAGAATCTTTCGTCATAAGGCGCACATCTGCATCGGTACGAACTTTTTTATCCTCTGGATTATACAATACCTCTGCTCCTATTTGCGTCTTAAGATCCGACTTTTTTCCATCCGAACCTGCTTTCACATCCCCACCGGTAAGACGATTTAGCTTAGTCGTCAATTGTGCTGTATTATGCAAGGTTTCCTTAATATCCGCAGCGCTCTTAGAGTCAGTTACAACTCCTTCCATAGCGCCTGCCATTTTTGAAATACTATCTGTAGTAGTTTTCAAATTATTCACAATTTGACGCATCTCTGTACCTGCTTGTCCATCTGCATTAAATTGTTTCATATTCGTATCCATTTGATTGGTCAAGGATTCCATATTTCTCGTAATGCCCACCATATTCGTTGTTAAAGCTGAAATATTGTCACTATTATTCGCTAACATAGCATTCATTTGAGCCGTCAAATTTGCTGTATTTTGAGCAATTAACTCTGTAGATTGTAAGGCATTGCGCAAGGCGCTTTGTGTTTTTTCATCACCAATGATGCCATTCATGGATTGCAATGTAGTGGTGGCCGCTTCCATCAATTTCGTAGCTTGTGCCATGGTTTTATCAATTTCACTTTTTCCATCCCCTGTAATGAAAGCACCATCATCTAAATACAAAGTACTACGACCTGGCGTAATTTGGATGAATTTATCCCCTAAAATACCATCACTTTCCATGGTAAAAGCAGAGTCTGTCGGAATTTTTACATCCTTGTCGATGTCCATAGCCACCGTAATCCCTTTGTCAGTGACTTGCATAGATTTGACTTTCCCTACTTTCACCCCTGAAAAGCGCACAGTATTGCCTTCTTTCAACCCCGTTACAGATTGAAAATTCCCAGCAATATGCATAGTAGGAGCTGCAAATATATCAAATCGTCCTAAAAATACAATACACACAGCAAATAGGACTACCCCCACTACGGTAAATAGACCTACCTTCGCTTCTGTTGTCCACTTCATGGCATTTCTCCTTCTTCTTGTATCTCTGTTTTTACAGATTTACGTCCCTCTATAAATTGTTGCACCTTCGGATTCTTAGAATGTCTAAATTCTTCCGTTGGTGATACTTCAATAAACTTTCCTTTATCTAGTAAGGCAATGCGGTCTGCCACAAAAAAGGCTGAGTTCATATCGTGAGTGACCACGATAGAACTACATTGCAAATGAGATTGCATGCTCCGTATTAAACGACTAATGGTGCCCGATGTAATCGGGTCCAATCCTGATGTCGGTTCATCATATAAAATGATTTTAGGATCTAAAGCAATGGCACGAGCCAAGCTAATCCGTTTTTTCATACCTCCTGATAGTTCACTAGGCATGTACTGTTCAGTCTTTGGCAATCCTACCATGCGCAGTTTCTTAGCTACGGTGCGCTGAATCTCCTCTTCACTCATAGTCGTATGTTGACGTAACCCAAAGGCTACATTTTCACCTACACTCATAGAGTCAAACAAGGCAGAATACTGAAAGACCATTCCCATAGTTTGTCGTAATTTGTCGAACTCATTCTCATCGATTTGCGTAATATCTACACCATCTACTAAAATCATACCACTGGTAGGTCGTAAAAGACCGATAATCAATTTAAGCAAAGTGCTTTTGCCCGCTCCAGAGCCCCCTAAAATTGCTAGGGTTTCTCCATCATGGATAGTTAAATCTACATGGTCTAAAATAATTCTATTTTCATAGGCTAGGACCACGTTTTGTAATTCAATCATAGGTCCTCCTAGAATAATAAGACTGATAAAAAGTAATTTAATATAAAGACTAAAATGATACTGGTCACTACAGAACTGGTAGTGGCATAGCCAACAGCGGTAGCCCCCATATCTGTGTACATGCCTTTATAAGATCCCACTAAGGCAATAACAGCTCCAAACACACAGGATTTAATTAATCCGTACGTCAAGTCAGATAGGATGGCAAAAATTTGAATGGAATCTAAATAGGTAGAACCGGCTAGACCTTTCACCATGGTAGCCACCAAGTATCCACCACCTGTACCAATAAGAACACCATAAAATGTCAAGATAGGTACCATAATCATACAAGCCACCACACGAGGTACTACGAGATATCCGATAGGGTTCACCGCCATCACCTTGAGCGCATCAATCTGTTCTGTTACTTTCATCGTTCCTAGCTCTGCCGTTATCGCCGCACCCACGCGACCTGCTAAAACAACCCCTACCAGTACTGGTCCCAATTCACGACCCATGGCAATCGCCATGATACCGCCTACGGTTCCTTGTGCTCCATAACGAATCAACACGTCGGCTACTTGCAATGTCATCACAGCGCCTGCAAAAAACATAGTTAATGATAAAATCGGCAAGGAATACACCCCTAAGTGTGCCATTTGTTCGATTGTGAGTTTCCAATTTATTTTTGGTAATTGTCCTATGGTTCTCCATAGTAACAACATGGCCTCACCTATCTGGGATAGGAAAAAGATCATTTGCTTACCAATCCATGTTAACCAAATCATAGTTCCTCCTGAGTATTTGTATCAATCTTCAGTATATCACAAAACTCTTTGAATGTGCAGTAGTACCATAGGAGTTTTCAAAATAAAAGCAGGAAATGATGCTATATCACTTCCTGCTCTCTTTAGATGAGGCTATTTAGTTTTCTTTTGGTCTGACTCTTCTTCTTTTACTTTCTCTTTTAGCTTTGAAAGTTTTTCTTTGATCCGTTGTTTACGTAAATGGTCTCGATCTTTTTTATCTACCACTTGTACCGTAAACTGTCCATCACCTAAGACAACATAATCTACTACCACTCGCGATGCTTCATTATTTTCTTTTTCGTCGTCATCAGATGCTTTCAAACCTTTTTTATGTTTGCCCCCATTTGGCAACTCATCATCGTCCACATCTTCCTCGTCTGCTTCTAGGCGTTGCTTTTTCGCCTTGTCACCAGACTCTTCCACCATACTGATATCGTCAGCTAAAAACTCTGCTACAATTTGGTTATTCTGATCATCTTCACTGAGATCTTTGAAATATTCATCAAAGTTTTTATGCACTTTCAATCGCTCTACAATTTCATCTGTCAGATTATATTTTTGTTTTTCAAACAAGTATGGCAATGCAATCACTCCACCCCCACGCACTTCAAGCGTATAGGTTCCTAGCTTTTGATTTTCTGGCACTTTAAAGATAATTTCTCGCTGAATCTTTCCTTCACGATAAGCCTGTAAATTAGCGGTAATCACAATATTGTCCCCAGGAGATACAATGACTTGATCTGCACTAGCATCGATGATCGTAGCTGTACGTTTTGCTTCTTCCACTTGTACATCTACTTGGATATCACGGATTTCATAGTCTTTGAAAGCATTATTCATTAAACTTTCCACAATATCAAATAATTCATCGATGGATTTTTCAGACACTGAACTACTAGAGTACACCATATTCCGTCGTTCTAAGGTAGGTAACTTAGGATCTACAGGTGTAATCTTAATATTGATCTTAGCTGTACCACCACCTACACGGTCTAACGTTTTATTCAGCAAACTATATACCGAGGTCGCCACCAAGGTCGGAGTTAGTTTGGAGGATTCCACGACAGTGACCGCCGCATTACGCTCTACCCCACGATCTAAATCACGAAGTTGCATGCGCACAGGAACACCTTTTCCAAATACCCCAACGGTACCAGCAATACCTGCCCCACGATCTTCTGTGATAACACCTACTTCTCGCCCTAAGGACCCCAATTTAAAACCAGAATCTATACTTTTTACCACTGTAAAAATACTGGAGTTATTCATGAAATAACCTGTAGAGCCACGTTTATCAAATGGGTGTCCAAAGGCAACTACTTTATCCTTATCTACATAGGTAACAGTCCCTACGGCGCCCATCTTCAAATCACCTTTTACCAGTAACGCCGCAATAGAGCCACCAGGCACCATTGGTTTTACAATATCATCCGTGCTGTCACTAGCTGTAGCATATCCTTTATAACCAAAATCCTTAAACTTTGTTCCCAAATATGCTAAAGATGTTTCATCATAGCCATCTGCCATCAAAGGTGTACCCAATGGAATCAATTGTGTATCTTTCCATGGATTCGGTAAATCTTTTTGGTACTTTACATCCCACAGTTTCACCATTTGATCGATAGGTGTTACCATACCCAAAGTACCGTCTGTAAATCCCCAGCCATAGGCAACAGCACCTACCAATTTTCCATCAATGTATACTGGGCTACCACTCATACCATGAACAATACCGCCAGATGCATCAATAATGGGACCTGATACTTTCACTAGAATCAAATCACCCGATGGGCCACGTTGTTTCATAACGCCTAGGACTTCCACTTTGAAAGAATCAATTTTATCCCCTTGTACTACTGTATCCGCATGACCTACCATGCCACGGTGTAAATCCTCTACTTTCATAAATTCTATTGCATGAGCACTTGTAAAAGTGGCCCCACACAATAAGAGCGCCAGCACACCCTTCGTGTACCGACGCCAAAAACGATGTAATTGCATCTATATCGCCTCTTCTTATTGATTATTAATAATTAGTTATTGATCACTGTTATAATTTGACCTCGTTCCACTGTAGCACCTGGCTCCACAGAGACTGTTTGTACCACACCGTTCACAGTGGCACGGGATGCTACCATAGGTCCCCCTAATGTTTGTACTGTTAGCAATGGATCCCCTTCTTTGACAGAAGTTCCTACACTAACCACAGATACGACTTCACCAGATAACACAGTTTCATGATTTACTGGTGCAGCCTCTGCCGTAGATGTCACTAAAAATGCTGCTAACAATGCCCCCAAACTATATAGAAAAACTTTTTTCATATATATACACCTCCTACATTTTTCTTACATGTACAGTATATCATATTTTCAAGAGTCAGAACAATCAATTCCTAGTAAAATAGTCTATCTTTTCATACATTATCTTACTTTCCTTATCATATACTTTGTATGTGAAAGAATCATGAAGTCAGGTACTGCTTATCGTAATTCTTCCAAGGTATCGCGCAATTGATTCAACTCTGATAGCGCTTTTCCTGTACCCAAGATAACAGAATACCTAGGATGTTCCACTACATAAGCAGGACGCCCCGTTTTTTCTGTAATCATTCGGTCTAAACCACGAAGCTGAGAGCCTCCACCAGTCAAAATAATACCATGGTCATTAATTTGCGCCAATAATTCTGGCGGTGTTTTTTCTAAAATGCTAATGATTCCTTCAATGATATGTTGCACTGGTCTTTCTAGAGCAAACTTCATATCTTTTGAAGTAATTTCCACCGCCCGTGGCAAGCCTGTCACACTGTGTCGACCTCGCACGATAGCTCGTTCCTCATCCGACCTAGGATCTACAGTTCCCACTTCGATTTTTAAATCTTCCGCAGTGAGTGGCCCTATCAGTAATTTTTTCTTCCGCTTCATATATTGTTGTAATGCTTCATCAAAAGTATCACTACCGATGCGCAAACTCTCACTGACTACCACACCAGAATCACAAATCACAGCAATATCCGTAGTCCCACCACCGATATCAACCACCATAGCACCTACTTGCTCCGCTTTATCCAAACCTGTCCCAATAGCTGCTGCTAACGGTTCTTCCATGAGAACTATTTTACGAGCCCCAGCTTGTAATAATACTTCTAAGACAGCCCGTTTTTCTACTGGAGTAATGCTAGATGGCACACAGGCTATGATGCGAGAACGAATGATTCCCGATACAGGTACTACACGGCGGATAAAATGACGCAACATATACGCTGTTGTATCATAATCGGCAATGACACCACCTTTCAAAGGCTGAATCACTTCGATGCCCTCTGGGGTTCTACCTAAAATCGCTCGTGCTTCATGACCTACGGCAATCACTTCTCTAGTCTTTGTATCGCAAGCCACAAATCCTGGCTCATCTAAGACAATACCTCGACCTTTGACATACATGACTACATTGGTAGTTCCCAAATCGATGCCAATATCTGTAGTCCATAAAAGGCTCATTTTTTCAAGGAATGATACAGGACGACTTTCTCGTTTAAAAGATGTTTGTTTTGTAGTCGTTCCTATTGGTTTTCTACGTACACGACGTTGTTTGCGTCTATCCTCTTTTGTTTGAGGTTCTTTTTGCTTACTCGTCCACCCGAACAATGTTAGCACCTATTCCTTTTAATTTTGTCACTAAATTATCATAGACACGATCGATGTGTGTTAATTGGCCTACTTTAGTCACACCAGAAGCTGCTAGCCCCGCACATACTAAGGCAGCACCACAGCGTAAATCGGTAGCTTCCACTTCAGCACCTACCAATTGCTCTACGCCTGTAACAATGGCTTTACGATCATCTACCTCGATAGATGCACCCATTTTTTTCAATTCATCTACATGCATGAAACGATTTTCAAAGACCGTTTCCATCACAGTACTTGTACCTTTTGCAATCGTTGTCATCGCCATAAATTGGGCTTGCATATCTGTTGGGAATCCTGGGTATGGCAATGTTTTGATAGATGTTGCTTTCAATTGTCCATCACTGATAACACGAATGCCATCAATATCTTCTTCAACGGTAACACCAGCTTCTTTTAATTTAGCCACCACCGGTTTTAAATGCTCTGAAAGTGCATTTTCCACATATACATCGCCACCAGCCATAGCCGCTGCAATTAAATACGTACCCGCTTCAATGCGGTCTGGAATCACTGTATGTACGGCGCCCTTTAATTCTTTCACACCCTCAATACGAATGACATCTGTACCAGCACCGCGAATATTAGCACCCATACTATTTAAGAATGTAGCTAAATCAACGATTTCTGGTTCCTCTGCAGCATTTTCAATAATCGTTTTGCCTTCTGCAAAGGTGGCCGCCATAATGACATTTTCTGTGGCCCCCACACTTGGGAAGTCTAAATAAATTAAGTTACCTTTCAAACCTTCTGGAGCCTTTGCTTCTACAAAACCTTCTCCCATAGTGATAGTCGCACCTAGTGCTTCAAAGGCTTTTAAATGCAAATCAATAGGACGACTGCCAATAGCACAGCCACCTGGTAATGCAATACGAGCTTCTCCTTTGCGCGCCAATAAAGGCCCCATCACCAAAAAGGATGCACGCATACGACGCACTAAATCATAAGGCGCCTCTGTAGCAGAAATTGTAGACGCATCAAAGGTAATATTTTCTCCATCTTTTGTTACTTTCACACCAAGGGATGCAATCACATCGCAAATAGTATGAACATCTTCCAAATCTGGAATTTCAAGCAGGGTGCTTGGAGTAGACGCTAATAAAGTCGCCGCAATAATTGGTAGTACCGCATTTTTTGCACTACTTACACGAATACGACCTTGTAAAGGCGTACCTCCTTGAATAATAAGCTTTTCCAACTGAATTCCTCCTAATCTTATCTATTGTTATCGTTCAATGGTGATACCCTATCACCTTTCAAACATGTTTTGACTGACAAACATTCATACTATAGTATACTAAATCTTTTCCCTATACGCAAGAAAAAGACCGCCTTTAGACGGTCCTTTCTATAACACTTATGTGTACTCTATTTATTTGACTTTCATAGATAATTTTTTATCCAATCGATGGATGGTATCTACAAAACGAACAGTTCCTGTTTTATAACGCATCACTACGGAATGAGTGCGAGCGCCACCTGGGAAGTATTTAATAGAAGATAATACGTTTCCTTCTGTGATAGCAGTAGCAGAGAAGATAACATCATCTCCACTTACTAAGTCATCGATAGTCAAGACTTTGTTTAGGTCAGTGATACCCATTTCATGACAGCGACGAATTTCTTCATCTGTAGCTGGTTTCAAACGAGCTTGCATATCCCCACCTGTACATTTTAAAGCGGCCGCTGCTAGTACCCCTTCTGGAGCTCCACCAGTACCCACAACCATATGAATACCAGAACCTTCTAAACCACATTCCATAGCTGGGTTCACATCACCGTCCGTGATCAAACGAATCCGCGCTCCTACAGCACGACATTCATCCATTAACCCTTGGTGACGTTCACGATCCAACATCACTACTGTTAAATCATCAATGGCACGTTCCATTTTTGCAGCTACACGGCGTAAGTTTTCCGTCATGGATTCATTCAAGTCGATAACACCTTTGGCACGTGGTCCTACGCACAATTTTTCCATGTACATATCTGGGGCATGTAATAAACCGCCTTTAGGAGCAATGGCCAATACAGCAATAGCACCATTTTGACCTTTTGCAATTAGATTTGTACCTTCAATAGGGTCTACGGCGATATCTACTTCTTCTCCGCCTGCCCCAACACGTTCACCAATGTACAACATTGGCGCTTCATCAATTTCACCTTCTCCAATCACAACGGTACCAGAAATTGGCACTGTATCGAAGGTTTGGCGCATACCATCAACAGCTAATTGATCCGCTGCATCTTTGGCTCCACGACCACATAAACGACCACTTTTTAATGCCGCTGCTTCTGTAACACGAACAAACTCTAAGGCTAATGTGCGATCCATTTTGATCCTCCCACTTGTGTCTACTATTTATTGGCTGCTTCCCAATCCGCTAGAAAACGTGCTAATCCTGCATCTGTTAATGGATGTTTCAAGGATTGTTGTAACACATTAAACGGTACTGTAGCAATATGTGCGCCAGCTTTTGCACATTGTGTCATATGCATAGGCGTGCGAACGCTAGCTGCAATGATTTCTGCTGAAATATTATGAATCATAAAAATTTCAGCAATATCTTCGATTAATTGAATACCATCCATAGAAATATCATCTACACGACCAACGAAAGGGCTTACATAGGTAGCACCTGCACGAGCTGCTAATAATGCTTGGTTAGCAGAGAAAATCAATGTTACATTCGTTTTAATTCCCTCTTTAGAAAGTACAGATACTGCTTTTAAGCCTTCCGCTGTCATAGGTACTTTAATAACTACATTATCACCCAACTTAATTAATTCATGGGCTTCTTTCACCATTTCTGGTGCTGTTGTAGCAATGACCTCTGCACTCACTGGTCCCTCTACAAGATCAGCAATTTGTTGAATCACTTCGTGTAAGTCACGTTTTTCTTTCACGATTAAGGATGGATTTGTTGTTACCCCTGCAATAAAGCCCATTTCATAGGCTGCTTTAATATCATCAAAATTAGCTGTATCAATGAAGAATTTCATAGCGGACTCCTTTCTAAGCCTCTGGATGAATATGAGTTAAACCACCCATATATGGTTGAAGCGCTGTCGGAATACGTACAGATCCATCTGCTTCTTGATTGTTTTCCAAAATCGCAGCCACTGTACGACCTACAGCCAAACCAGATCCATTTAATGTATGTACAAATTCTGGTTTACCTTTTTGTTCACGACGGAACTTGATATTACCACGACGAGCTTGGAAATCAGTCATGTTAGAGCAAGAAGAGATTTCGCGGTACACGCCTTGACTTGGCATCCACACTTCGATATCGTATGTTTTAGCAGAACCGAATCCCATATCACCTGTACATAATGTGATCACACGATGTGGCAATTCTAAGGCTTGTAAAATACTTTCTGCTTGCGCTGTCAAAGTTTCTAATTCTGCAAAAGATTCTTCTGGTTTTGCAAATTTTACTAATTCTACTTTATTAAATTGATGTTGGCGAATTAAACCACGTGTATCACGACCAGCAGAGCCTGCTTCGGCACGGAAACAAGCTGTAAAAGCTGTGTAATATTTAGGCAATTCATCAGCTGTCAAAATTTCATTGGCATGATAGTTTGTCAATGTTACTTCTGCCGTCGGAATTAGGAAATAATTTTCCCCTTCCACTTTATACATGTCTTCAGCAAATTTTGGCAATTGACCTGTATTCGTCAAGGTTTCACGAGTAACGATGTAAGGCGTCATCATTTCTGTAAAACCAGCACTACCGTGCTTGTCTAACATAAAGTTAATCAACGCTCGTTCTAAGCGAGCCCCAATTCCTTTGTAAATCGTGAAACGAGCTCCACTTTCTTTAGCCGCTCTTTCAAAATCTAAAATTCCTAAAGATTCTCCTAAATCCCAGTGTGCTTTTACATCAAAATCGAAGGAACGAGGTGTCCCCCAACGACGTTGTTCGATATTTTCGTTTTCATCAGCACCTACCGGCACAGAGGCATCACACATGTTAGGCAACATCAAAGCTACTTGTTGCAACTCTACTTCTACTTCACGCAATTTATTATCCAATGCACCGATTTCATTACCAACGCGTTGCATTTCTGCAATTTTATCATCTGCATTTTCTTTATTGCGCTTTAATTGGCTGATTTCTTCTGTTACAGAATTACGTAATGCTTTTAATTCTTCAACCTTTTGAATCAATTG
>CAUVRW010000013.1:0-11055 GCA_963554425.1 uncultured Veillonella sp. | reverse complement strand
AAGATTTGGTGGAATTGCCAGAAGATAGATATTATATCTTTGAAATCGAAGGCCTTGCTGTGGAAGATACGGAAGGTAATGATTTAGGTATTGTAAAAGAAGTGTTACAACCTGGCGCAAATGATGTGTATGTAGTCGCTAAAGAGGGGGAGCCAGATTTATTATTACCAGCTTTGAAAACAGTGGTATTAACCATTGATATTGAAGGTGGTAAGATGATCGTAGATCCTCCAGAATGGTTGTAATAGAAAAGTCCCTTGTACTGAGTGCAGTGATGCATTTAGTACAGGGGACTTTTGTGGTTTTATACATATATAGGACTGGTGGTGAAATCATAATGACTACCTCGATAATTAGGATTATCTACAGTCATTCGCCATAGTTTACTAGCTAGTTGATCTTGCTCACACAGTACTTTAGTAGTACCTGTTGCACTTTGGCAAAAAGGAGCCCATTTTTGGACGATAGGGATAGAGGCGCGCTTTTCTTTTAGATATTGACGACCTCGGTCGTTGAAAGCGAGCAGTCGCCCATAGGTAGGTCCTTGTTGGTGGCACTTTTGGAATATCTCTTTGGTGCGACGGAATAGGCTGTAGGTAGCGATACGATCGAGACGAGCGTAGGTATAGCGTTTTGATTTTAAACTTTCACGGACTTGGTCCCAAGAGGCGAGGGCGCTCGCAGTGAGCCATGCCCCCTCTAAACCGTCGCTCATATCCTGTAGAGTTTGCAAATCTTCTTTGCTTGATACACGGCTAGCGAAATGAATCATGTCATAATAGCGCTCTAAGTTAGCGTAATAGTTGGATTCTACAATGTCCATAGCGAGAGGTGCTACCATAGGGGGCAAGTAGTGATGCCACTTGAAAGTGTCTTCTTCTAAAGAAGAGGTATCGATACCTAATTCATCTAATGAGATAGATGAATCAATTCCTAATGAGGCATAAGGTGGGTAGGCAGTATCCAATACTTGCTGCTTGTCCTGAGAACGGAATAGACTAGAAGAGGTTTGCTTAGAGGAATAAATAGCGTTTCGTAAGGCTGTGCCAGATGGAAACGAATCATCTAAGGTTGGATTGTGATGGGAACTAGTCCGTTTCACGGGAATGATGTCTAACTCGATGTGATAGCGATGTAAGGCGCGTATGTATTCAATACCTAGGATAGTATTAGGGTCAGAGTCTAATATAGACATATCGTTTGAGGTTTCTAATCCATTGATTTCTAAGTGAAGTCCTTGCACTGCTTTACGAAGAGCTGTGCCATAAGAGTACCCTTGCCCTAAAAGAGTACCCAACGATTTTTGCGTGCTAGGATGATCGAGAGCTTTGGCGATGGATACAAGTTCCTCTACTTGTGTATGGTTGGCACCAAATGAGATAGCGTCACACCCTAGGGCATGTAATAATCTGACACCACTGGATGCAAAATATTCTGCAGAACTAACGGCGAACATAGAAGGTAGTTCAAAGACGATATCAGCACCGCTCATAACAGCCCATTGAGCACGGTGAAATTTAGAAAATATGGCAGGTGTCCCCCGTTGCACAAAGTCGCCACTCATCACAACGAGTAAAGTTGCTTCTGGATACTTTTGTCGTAAACCTTCTAGTTGGTGTGCATGTCCTTTATGAAAGGGATTATATTCTGCAATAATTCCGATGGTATTCATGGTTTAGTACCTCCTCTTATGTATAGTATAACAGACTATCTATTTGATTGATATGCGCAATAGTTATATGCGATAGAAGTGCTATGCATGGAAGAAGTCGTAAAAAAGGGTAGAAAAAAACGTGAATTTAATGTTATAATTGGGTGTAGAAAATGTGTCTATTAGAGGTAATTATATGAAACAATATATCATAGCCCTTGGTTTAGGGATGGTGTTGTTCTTGGGTGGCTGTGGTAGTCAACAAGCCATCGATACCTATAGTTTTGGTCAGAAAGTTATCAATGTAGGTCAATCTGAAGTGATTGTAGACTCTCCGTTTGACTTCGGTCAGTTGGATAGAATTACAGCTAATGAAAAGGGACAACCTTTGACCATCTATGCAGGACTAGATAAAAATTATGGTGTCTATGTAAGTGCTACACAGGCTTCTACAGGAGCACCATTGCCAACGCTAGAAGAGGGCGCAAAATTAGGACAACAAGCTTTGGTGAAAGAATTAGGCCAAACGGGTGCTAATATACCATGGGACCAAGAGCAAGTGCAGGTGGACGGCGTACAGGCTGTGAAATCTACGATGCTAGCAGGTGCTAATGGACAAAAAATTAGGTTTACTCAGTATACTTTCATTAATAAAGGTGTACTGTGGAATATACGCTATTCATACAGTGATAGTTCCCCACAAGGAGAAGAAATCAATCAACGTGTGAATGGGCACATTCAAGTTACTAAGAAAGAGGGATAAGACATGAACGTTTTAGTTGTAAACTGCGGTAGCTCCTCCTTGAAGTATCAATTAATTGATATGGAGCATGAAGTTGTATTGGCGAAAGGTCAATTTGAAAAAATCGGTTCCGATGATGCTATTTTCACTCATCGCCGTCCAGATGCTGACAAATTAGAACGCATCGAACCAGTAGCTGACCACAAAGTGGCGTTACAAGTCTTATTGGATATTTTAGTTGATCCAGAACATGGCGTGATTGGTTCCATGGATGAAATCGACGCTGTAGGTCATCGTGTAGTACATGGTGCTGAAAAATTTGCTGATTCCGTATTAATTACACCAGCAGTGATGGAAGCTTTGGAAGAATGCGCAAAAATCGCTCCACTTCACAATCCTCCAAATATCCAAGGTATCGAAGCATGCCAAAAAATTATGCCAAATGTACCACAAGTTGGTGTATTTGATACAGCATTCCATCAAACAATGCCAGCTGAGGCATTCTTATATGGTCTTCCATACGAAGCATACACTGATTTAGGTGTTCGCCGTTATGGTTTCCATGGTACTTCCCACAAATATGTGGCACAACGTGTAGCTGAATTGATGGGTAAACACATGTCCGATCTTCGTATCGTATCCTGTCACTTAGGTAATGGTTCTTCTGTTACTGCAATCAAAGGTGGTCGTTCCATCGATACTTCCATGGGTTTCACTCCATTGTCCGGTTTAATCATGGGTACTCGTTGTGGTGATATTGACCCAGCTATCGTACCTTACTTGATGGAAAAATGGGATATGACATACCATGAAATCGATGCTATCATGAATAAAAAATCTGGTGTATTTGGTATTTCTGGCGTTTCCAATGACTTCCGCGTTATCGAAGAAGCTGCTGAAGAAGGCAATAAACGTGCGCAATTAGCATTGGATATGTTCCATTACAAAGTACGTGCTACAATCGGTGCTTACGTGGCTGTTATGGGTGGCGTTGATGCTATCGTATTCACAGCTGGTATCGGTGAAAATGGTATTGGCAACCGTGACGCAATCTGCAATGGTTTAGAATACTTAGGTACTCGTATTGACCCTGAACGCAACAATGTTCGTGGTAAAGAAGCGGAAATCAGTGCAGAAGGTTCCAAAGTTAAAATCTTTGCAATCCCTACAAATGAAGAAATCATGATCGCTCGTGATACAAAACGTATTACAGCTCCATTAGTGATGAAAAACTGGTAATCTTTGATTACTTGTGAAAGAGTCTCCTCTATGAGGAGGCTCTTTTTTTGTTGACAAATGCTTTCATCGGTTGTTATTCTAACAGTAGGATGATGATACTGTTGATGAAAGGATGAGATCATGTCTATACAATATCAAGAACAATCGAAACGATCCAAAGCTGGCATTGCATTAGTTACTGTATTTATTGTGATAGCATTGGGAGCGTTGGCATATAGTGTATGGCGCTATGTGGAGTTAGGTAGTATAGCCTTAGCGGAAATATTAATAGAAGGAATGATTTTATTTGTCCTTGTATCGCAGGCAGTGGGGACCTATACATTTAGGTTGACCGAATCGGATCTCATCATTGATGAGGTAGGCTTGTTAGGAAAGAAACGAATGGTCATTCCGTATGCAATGATCAACGGGGTCTACCAATTTAAACAATCCATGATGCCCCCATTGAAATTCCGCTATAAATATCGTAAATTATCGTCCACTGATGATCGCCCTGTATGGGCCTTAGCTTACTCAGTGGTAGAAGGGAAAAAGTTAAAACATGGCCGTGTGTTATTAAAAGCAGAACAAGAGTTGTTTGATGTTTTAGCGCAGCATGTACCGAATTTGATACAGGTGAAAGAAGACCAAGTTGTCTTTCATGCGTATCTAAGAGAAGATGCTTTCAAACATGGAGAAGATTTTGCGATCTATGCAGCCAATGTATATGGGCAAAGTCAAGCGAGTGCAGAGGATGTGAAAGAATAAGCTTTTCTTAGTATAGGTTAGAAAGGGAGTTTACCCTAAGCAGATTGTTATCATTAGACCTCGACTGAGGTGGAATCTGTGGGAGAAGTTGGATAAAGTTTGAACAAAATAAAAGGATTTTTCTAATCTATAGCGAATTTATAGTATAAAGAAAGATATATAAGTGCCCACGATGGGTACATAGTGATGCGTCACACTCTTTGGAGTGTGGCGTGTTGTCGTTTATAGGGCTAAAGGATGTACTTTCAAATGTTGGAGGAATTATGTTGGATTTACAATCATATCAAATGCCACGAGAAAAATTCATTGCCTTAGGAGCTGAAGCGTTAGAATTAGAAGAATTATTAGCCATTTTATTGCGTACGGGATGCAAAGGTTTCACCGTCTTAGAAGTGGCTCATGAAGTGGTGAAACGCATGGAAGGATTGGTAGGAGGCTTGAACAATGTTACCGTAGATGCTTTGCGAGAAATTGATGGCATTGGGCAAGACAAGGCGGTGACTATTTGTGCGGCTATCGAACTGGGCAGACGTCTAGGACAGATGAAAGTGAAACGAGATTGGGAAGATTTTAGCACTCCGGAGGCGGCGGCTAATTACATGATGGAACGTCTTCGTCATAAAACAGAAGAACACTTTTATGTCTTATTACTGACGGTAAAAAATAAATTGATTAAGCCTGTTCTG
This sequence comes from uncultured Veillonella sp., assembly GCA_963554425.1. Lineage (GTDB taxonomy): Bacteria > Bacillota > Negativicutes > Veillonellales > Veillonellaceae > F0422. The sequence goes on along the minus strand of CAUVRW010000013.1, from coordinate 5,990 downwards.
ATTTCTAAAGGAGGATTGACTAGTAGTACGGCGGAGCAAAGAGCAGTATTCCGTCAAGCTATCGATGCCAATGCGGCGGCTATTATTTTGATGCATAACCATCCATCAGGAGATCCTACCGAGAGTAGTGATGATGTACGGGTGACAAAAATATTTGCTAGAGCTGGTGAGGTGATGGGTATCCCTGTGTTAGATCATATCATTATTGGTGATGGTATCTATGTAAGCTTATTAGAAAAAGGGATACTATAGGTGCAGATGTTCTATAAATTTGCTATAATTAAATGATTGGAACAATGAAAAGAAATCAGAGGTTATAGCGTGCGAATTATTGGAATAGATCCGGGCTATGCAATTTGTGGATATGGTATCATCGATGTCATAGGAAGCTCTTTAAAACCTGTTACCTATGGAGTGATAACTACAGAGGCAAAAACACCAGAAGCAAGCCGGTTAGAAATTATATTTAATGAACTAAGCGATATTTTAGAAGAATTTCGCCCTCAAAAGTTTGGTATAGAAAAATTGTATTTTGCCCGCAATGTAACAACGGGTATCGGCGTAGCACAAGCAAGAGGTGTTACCTTATTGGCGGCGAGTCAACAAGACTTACCGATTTATGAATATACACCATTGCAAGTGAAACAATCTGTGGTGGGCTATGGGAAAGCTACAAAAGAGCAGGTCACGTATATGACAATGAACTTATTGGGGATTCGTGAAAAAATTAAGCCTGATGATGCAGCGGATGCTTTGGCGATTGCTATCTGTACAGCCCATAGTTCCCATACGGATACATTAAAGCAAATTTTACAGTTGTGAGGAATTTATGATTGCATATATAAAAGGGATTGTTACCCATCGATTACTGGAAGCGGTGTACGTCAATGTTCATGATGTGGGCTATCGTGTGTACGTACCTAGTTCAGTGCAAAGTCAGTTGCAAGTAGGTGAAGAAACTTGTTTATTCACGTATACTAATGTTCGTGAAGATGCTATTCAGTTATATGGCTTTTTGACGATGGAAGATTATGAGTTGTTTTTACTGCTCATCTCCGTATCAGGAGTGGGACCTAAATTGGGTCTTGGCATTTTATCGGCCATAAGTCCAGAACATTTTGTAGGACTCATCATTAGTGGTGATACAAAAGGTCTTCAGAAATTGCCTGGTATTGGTAAAAAATCAGCAGAGCGATTGGTGCTAGAGTTAAAAGATAAAATTGAAAGCCTCGGTATTGCAGGAACTTTCACACCAACGGGAAGAATTTCACCAGTAGAACAAGTGCCTGTAGGTACTACCGAAGAAGTGCTAGAAGCACTTATGGCATTAGGATACAGCGCACAAGAAGTGCAGCCGGTAATCCAAGAAGTTTACGATGGCACACAAGAAGTACCAGTCTTATTAAAACAAGTATTAGCGGCATTGGGTAAAGGGCGATAAGAATGGATCAAGAAAATCGAATTGTAACCATGCAAGAACGGGAGGAAGACAATTGGCAATTTAGTCTTCGTCCTCGCTATTTAAAAGAATATATTGGACAAACACAGGCAAAGGAGAATCTTCATATTTTTATTGAAGCGGCCAAGCTGCGAGGAGATACTTTGGACCATGTCTTACTCTATGGACCTCCAGGGTTAGGGAAAACCACCTTGGCAGGAATCGTTGCTAATGAATTGGGCGTAAACTTCCGAGTTACCTCTGGACCAGCCATAGAACGAGCTGGCGATTTGGCAGCTTTATTGAGTAATTTGCAACCGGGAGATGTATTGTTTATCGATGAAATCCATCGTTTATCTCGCTCTGTAGAAGAAGTGCTATATTCTGCTATGGAAGATTATGCTTTAGATATCATTATTGGTAAAGGTCCGAGTGCTAGATCGGTGCGCATTGAATTGCCTAAATTCACGCTGATTGGTGCCACAACACGAGCAGGATCTTTGGCCGCACCGCTACGTGATCGCTTTGGTGTGATTAGCCGTTTAGAATATTACAAGCAAAATGAGCTAGAGTTTATTGTGAGCCGTTCTGCTGATATTTTAGATATTCATATGGATCCAGAAGGGGCTAGTGAAATCGCTCGTCGTTCTAGAGGAACTCCTCGTATCGCGAATCGCTTGTTGAAACGTGTTCGTGATGTAGCACAAGTATTGGGTGATGGTGTGATTACAAAAGAAATTGCAGATCAGGCCTTACAGCGATTAGATATTGATAAACTAGGTCTAGACCGTATAGATCGACGTATTTTAAGCACTATCATTGAAAAATTCGATGGTGGACCTGTAGGGGTGGATACGATTGCAGCCTCTGTGAGTGAGGAACGTGAAAGTGTTGAAGATGTGTATGAACCATATTTGATGCAACTTGGTTTGTTGGCGCGCACAAATCGTGGACGTATCGTCACTCCTGCTGCCTATGACCACTTGGGAATCCCTAGAAAGGTGGATGCATGAGAAAGGTAGGATATCGCTATGTGGCGATAGCGGTTATAATAGCTGTATTAGGAAGTGCACCTTTTGTAGGCGCAGCAGCATCGCAAAAGGAAGTGCCGAAACGTACAACAGTGAAAGCTACTTTTGTGAAACCGAATGAAAGAAAAGATTCGGCAGCATCAAAACGGGTAATTTTTAAGCTTGCTGCTAAAGTGACTAAAGCGATGAAAACAACACCTCAAGAGACGATCAGAGCGCAAGAAAACATTGACAAACAAACAAGAGTATCTAATGTTGTACAAGAGGTCAAGAAAGGTTCTAGTGGAGAGCCTGTGATACGAGTGTTGCTTGGGCATAGATCACAATCTTTTTCTATTAGTAGTGCTATGCCTATGGTTGTTCTAGATAGCCGTGGACATCAAGTGCAAACTATCAAAGAAAATCAGATTGTGACAGTTTCGAGTGGAGGCGGCTCAGTACATATAAATGGACATAGTATTGATAAGTCTATTACTGTTCAAAATACACAAGGCAGATATGGATCTGAATTGCAAACATTAGGAAAAACCTATCGAGGCGCTGTGACAGTACATGCTAATGCATCAGGATCCATGAGTGTTATTAATGTACTGGGCTTAGAACAATATGTACAAGGTGTAGTACCAGAAGAAGTGGTACCTAGTTGGCCTACGCCGGCCTTAGAAGCACAAGCAGTGGCAGCTAGGACCTATGCCTTGCACTCGATGAAGAGCAAACAAAATAGTATGTATGATATTGGAACTACTACAGCTGACCAAGTATATGGAGGGAAAAGTAGTGAGTTTGTAAGCACAAATGCAGCGGTAAAACGTACACATGGTATGGTTCTCACGTATCAGGGCCAACCGATTAATGCTCTTTTTCATTCCGATGGAGGTGGCTATACAGAGGATAGCGTAAACCTATGGGGTAATGATTTGCCATACTTAAAAGGGGTGCAAGATTACTCGAATCATGAGGGTACAACCGTATGGAATGTCATTACCAGCCGTCAAAGTATAGAACAAAAATTAGCAGCAGCTAGCAAATCGGTAGGGTACTTACAGAAAATTGAATTATCTCCATTGGCAGATCGACCTATGAAAGTACAAGATCGAGGGGTTTCAGGACGTGTAAAAACAATGAAATTTGTAGGTGAAAAGGGATCTATATCGCTTACAGGAGAACAGGTGCAAGGGATATTTGGCTTAAAGTCCACCTTATTTGATTTTTATGTAGGGCAAACACCGCCGAGTCGGATTCAGGGGGCTTCTGTAAAAGCTAACCATACGTTTAGTAAAGCGAATCAGACTGTGACAATTCATGGATATGGTTGGGGACATGGTTTGGGACTTTCACAGTGGGGAGCGGCGGAAATGGCTAGCCGAAAAGAGGCAAGTCAGCCTGATTATTATAAAGTGATTTTACAACATTATTACCAAGGTACGGCACTTACGAAACTGTACAATTAATGAGGAATAGTATGAAAGTATCTGATTTTAATTATGATTTACCTGAGGAACTCATTGCACAACATCCGGTAGAACCACGGGATACGTCGCGATTGATGACCTTAGACAAGGTAAGTGGAGAGATATGCCATAAAGCATCCTTTCACTCCATACTAGATGAACTATCTGAAGGGGATGTGTTAATCTTTAATAACACTAAGGTTATCCCTGCTCGTTTGTATGGAGAACGTAAAGGGACAGGTGGTAAGGTAGAAGTACTACTGTTAACGCCTAAAGGAGAACATCTTTGGGAGTGTCTGGTAAAGCCAGGGAAAAAATGTCTAAAGGGACAACTCTTATCCTTTGGTCCTAATCTAGAAGCGGAGGTTATAGACCATACAGATTTTGGCGGTCGACTGATTCAATTTAAGTCGAACGGTAATTTTGATGACATTATTAATGATATTGGTGAAATGCCATTGCCTCCGTATATCCATGAAAAACTAGAAGACAAAGATAGATACCAAACGGTATATGCCAAAGAAAAAGGATCGGCGGCAGCCCCCACAGCAGGCTTACATTTTACACCGGAATTATTGGATGAAATTCAGCGCAAAGGGGTACAAATTGGATTTGTTACATTGCATGTAGGGCTAGGCACATTCCGCCCTGTGTCGGCAGAATCCATTGAAGACCATGATATGCATAAAGAGTTTTATCACGTGTCGGAAGAAACTGCAGAGCTGGTGAATCGTGCCAAAGCGGAAGGACGAAGAGTGATTGCTGTAGGAACTACATCGGTGCGCACATTAGAATCAGCAGCGATCGAGGTAGGTCATGTAAAGAGTGGATCCGATTGGACTCAAATCTTTATTTATCCTGGGTATGAATACAAGATGGTAGATGCGTTGATCACTAACTTTCATCTGCCACAGTCTACCTTACTCATGCTTATTAGTGCCCTCGCTGGTAGAGAGCATTGTTTGGAGGCCTATGAAGAGGCAGTTCGTGAAAAGTATAGATTTTTCAGCTTTGGTGACGCAATGTTCATTCGATAAATTGAAAGTTGTGTTATAATACAAAAGTAATAAAGGAGTGTATATATGGCAATTAGATACGAATTGCAAAAACAATGCCCTCATACAGGTGCGCGGGCAGGGTTATTGCATACTCCACATGGGACCTATGAAACACCGATGTTTATGCCTGTTGGGACACAGGCGACGGTGAAAACATTAGCCCCAGAGGAGCTAAAAGCGATGGGGTCTCAAGTAATTTTGAGTAATACCTATCATTTATTCTTGCGTCCAGGTGCTGACCTAGTGGAAGAAGCAGGCGGCTTACATAAATTTATGAACTGGGATCAAGCTATTTTAACAGACAGTGGTGGATTCCAAGTGTTCAGTTTAGGCAAATTGCGCAAGATTACTGAAGAAGGGGTTAACTTTAGATCTCATTTAGATGGATCTAAAAAGTTTCTGTCTCCTGAAGTGGCAACGAAAGTACAGGAACAATTAGGATCTGATATTATGATGGCCTTCGATGAGTGTATTCCATACCCTGCAGATCATAGATATGCAGATGCATCCACAGCACGGACCACACGTTGGGCGGAACGTTGCCAAGAGGCACGTCGTTCTAAGAATCAAGGTATGTTTGGTATCGTCCAAGGTGGTATGTATAAAGACCTTCGTGAAAGAAGCGCCAAAGAGTTAGTATCTATGGACTTTGAAGGGTATAGTATCGGTGGCCTTTCTGTAGGGGAACCACATGATTTGATGTATGAAGTGCTAGAATATACAACACCACTGTTGCCTATCAATAAAGCTCGTTATTTGATGGGCGTTGGTACTGCTGACTGTTTAGTGGAAGGGGTAGCTCGTGGTGTTGATATGTTTGACTGCGTATATCCAACACGTGTGGCACGAAATGGTATGGCCATGACATGGAAAGGCCGGTTGAATTTACGTAATGCGTCTTTCATGCGTGACTGGGGTCCTATTGAAGAAGGTTGTGGCTGTTATGCATGCCAAAATTATTCAAGAGCTTATATTCGACATCTATACAAGGCAGAAGAAATTTTAGCTTTCC
>CAUVRW010000012.1:0-11185 GCA_963554425.1 uncultured Veillonella sp. | reverse complement strand
CCTTGAATAGGGATAGAAAAACATGTATAATAATAGGGTAATAGCATTGGAATATGACAGTTCTATGGGGCTTGTGCAAGGAGAGCCTGTGAACCATGTCAGGCCTTGATTGGAGCAGCATTAAGCGGTTACTCTCTTGTGCCACGAGGAAACCTATAGGGCTGTCAGATTCGAGTGCTATGGTAAAGCAGCTAGCTTAGCTGCTTTTTTTCATATCTTAAGGGAAAGGAGGGACTATGAGTTATTTAGCGTTATATAGACGATGGAGACCAAAACAGTTTACAGATGTTGTAGGTCAACATCATGTGTCGGATACATTACAACGAGCTATTCGTGAAGATAAAGTGGCCCATGCCTATTTATTTGCTGGTCCTAGAGGTACGGGCAAAACGAGTATGGCAAAAATATTTGCGCGCGCTATTAACTGTGAACAGGGACCTACAGATACACCTTGTGGTCAGTGTGAATCGTGCCAGCAAATGTTACAAGGACAAGCCTTGGATGTGATCGAAATTGATGCGGCTTCCAATCGAGGTATTGATGAAGTGCGTGCCTTGCGGGAACAGGTGAACTTCTTACCTGTAGTAGGTCATAAAAAAGTATTTATCATTGATGAAGCCCATATGCTTACCAATGAAGCATGGAATGCCTTGTTGAAAACGATCGAGGAACCGCCAAGCCATGTGATGTTCATTTTTGCCACAACAGAATCGGAGAAATTACCGGTTACTATTTTATCTCGTTGTCAGCGGTATACATTCCGCCGTATTACAGCAAAAGATATTACAGCCCATTTATTGCATGTGGCGAAGGAGAGCAATATCTCTCTTGACCCTGCGGCGGCACAAGTGATTGCAGTCCATGCAGATGGTGGGTTACGGGATGCCTTGAGTATTCTGGATCAATGTTCCGGTATGACCTCAGATATGATTACAGCTCCTTTAGTAGAATCTATGATTGGCTTAGTGAGCAAATCTTGGGTGCTAACTATGGTAGATATATTGAAATCCGGTAATGGAGCGGCTTTACTGCAAGCTGTAGATGAAGCGCTACAAATGGGGCGTGATGCTCGTCAAATTGTAACGGCCTTAGTAGAACATCTGCGAGCTATGATTGTGGCGAAAGTATTACCTGAGGCGGAAGAGCTATTAGCTTATGATACGCATAAAGAGCGATTATTGGCGCAGGCCAATGCGTTATCTATGGAGGAGATAGGACGCTATATCAATGTATTACAAACGGTGCAAAATAACGCAAAACAAGTAGATAACCCACGAGTGATTGTAGAAATGGGATTGCTTTCACTCTTGCAATTAGGTGGCGGTACCTACCAAACCTTGGAAGGTCGCATGACGACGATGGAACAATTTGTGAATCGTCAAGAAGATACATTGCTCCAAAAGTTGAATGAGTGGGCGGAACAACGACCTGTAGTTGCCAGCTCTGTGGTAGAACCTGCACTACCTGTGTCGGATATGGATGTATATGATGGAGTCTTGGAGGATATTCCTCATCCAGTAGAGGATGAGGTGTTGTTGCCACCTGTCTCACCAGTGAGAGCTAGAACTGTAAAAGCAACATCCCCGTTACCACCTCCTCGTGTAGCTAAAGTGGCCGATTCTATTGGTAAAAGCTCCTTGCCACCACCATTACCGAAGAAAGCATCTCCATCGGTAAAGCCTAAAACGGCGACATTTGACACGGCGCAAGAGCGAACCGTAGGGCAGGGGATGGTGAGTCCTCATGAATATAGCACGATTTTAGCAAACGTGATAAAATGGTTGAGAGGCAAGAACTATGGATTGCTAAATACGATCTATCAGCAAGGAACCTTGGTGTACTTAGATCAAGAGCAAGCTATCTTGGTGTTTCCTACGCCTATTGCAGGACCTATTCTGGTGCAACCGCAACATGTAGAATGTGGGAAGAAAGCGTTTCAACAAGTGATAGGACGGCCGATTGTGGTGAAAGCCATCGATAAGAAGGACCCTAAACTGCAGGTATACTTAGAGGCAGCAAAATCCTTTGGAGGGACTTTACAGCAAAGCGGACAGTCGCAGGTACAACCAACGGTACCGACTCCTGTGGTGAAAGGTACTAAAGAAACTGAAGGGATAGGACAACCAATTGTTGCGGCGCAAGGAACGATACCGGTGACAGCTGATGAGGAGATGCCAACTGTATCTGTAGAAACATCGAGGCCTGACAGTGGGAAACCCACTTATGTAGGGACAAACACCACTTCAAAGGTAGGTGCTGGTAGTGATCCGACCAATGTAGAGGGTATTATTGATGACTTTCTCACAGTCTATGAGAATCCAGAGGAAGTATTAAACCCCTACTATCAGGAAATGGGGAAAGGCATGCTTTCAGAAGAAGACATAGACGAGATACGGACATTGCCGAAATGGTCTTCAGCCGAGGCCAGTGATGAAGAAAAACAAGAAACTCTACTCTATGATGCTTTACAACACATGGAGGCTAGCGGGTATGATATTTATGTGAAAGAAGTAGACGATTTGTCTAAGTAATGAAGGAGGTTCACTATGTTTGGTGGCGGTAATATGCAAGGTATGTTGAAAAAAGTTCAAAAAATGCAAAAAGATATGGAAAAAGCACAAGAAGAAATTAAAAACACCGTGGTAGAAGCATCTATCGGTGGTGGTGCTGTATCTGTAACAATGAATGGAGAACAAGAAGTATTGTCCATTAAAATTGCTCCTGCTGCAGTAGATCCAGAAGATGTGGAAGCATTAGAAGATTTAATTTTAGCAGCTGTGAATGAAGCGAACCGTAAAGCAAAAGAAGTGGCAGAGAAAAAATTAGGGGCTGTCACAGGAAACTTGAAACTTCCTGGAATGCCAGGTATGTTCTAATATGACAAATCCTTTAGAACGATTAGTAGAAGAGTTGCGTCGCCTACCAGGTGTGGGGGCTAAATCGGCTAGACGATTAGCATACCATCTCATTGAGGCAGATGCAGAAGATGTACAACGCTTGGTAGAAACCATCCTTGCAGCGAAAGAAGCGACTCATAGATGTTCCCAATGCTTTAATTTATCAGCTCAAGATCCTTGTGAGTTTTGTGCTAGCTCTAAACGGGACAGATCGATGATTTGTGTGGTGGAAACATCCCGTGATGTCATCGCCATCGAACGCAGTGGTGACTATAAAGGGCTATACCATGTGTTGGAAGGGGCTTTGTCCCCTATTGATGGGGTAGGCGTAGAAGACATCCGCTTGAAAGAGCTCATGTTGCGCCTTCAAGATAATACAGTGCAAGAGGTTATCATCGCCACAGATCCTGATGTAGAAGGGGAAGCAACGGCTCTATATATTGCTCGATTATTGCAACCTACGGGGATTAAGGTCACTCGTATTGCCCGTGGTATTCCTGTAGGCGGGGATATTGAATACGCTGATGAGGTGACCTTGAGCGGTGCTGTATTACATCGTCAAGAAATGAGGTAATGATGGATTACGTATTACAAGCTGTAGTAGCTATTGTTGTAGCTTGGATGATTATTAAGGTAGCATGGTTTACCATCAAACGGGTAGCAACCAATGTCTTTTTAGGTATGATTACCTATGCAGTGATTACAGAAGTATTCCATATTCCCTTGGATATGAATATTATGTTGTGGGCACTAACAGCCGTGTTAGGGCCTATACCAGTGCTAGGATTAGCGTACTTTCATTGGTGAAATAAGGAGCAACTATGCAATCAAATACTGTGGTACTTAATGACATTCAACAACAAGTTGTACAGGAATTAGATAGAAATATTGTATTGCTAGCTTCTGCAGGAACGGGAAAAACAAATACATTGTCCTATCGGGTGGCACATATCTTGGAAACGGGACGTGCCACTGGAGATCAAATTTTGTGTTTAACATTTACGAATAAAGCGTGTCGTGAAATGAAAGAACGCATGATTGCGATTGTAGGGCAAGAGGCAAAAGCTGTGAAAGTATCTACATTTCACAGCTTTTGTTATACCATTTTGCAAGAAGAAGCAAAATTACAAGAAGATTTGTTTAAAGAATTTCTCATCTTTGACGAAGAAGATGTAGAGGAATTATTGAGTGAATGTTTGCCAAATATTGTGAAAGCCTATAGTGAAGAGCATGGTTTTATGGCACTTAAAATACATGCCAAAACGATTCGTGAGGTTATCAGCGAAGTGAAAGAGCATCGATCGAAGTATCAATATTATTCTGCTAATATACAAGAGGATTACGCATGGACAATCAAGCGTATGAAAAGGGAAGAGTCTGTTTGGTATAGCATCATGTCAGAAGATACTGCCGAATTTTTAGAAGAAAAAGGGCTACAAGTATTGATGGAATACGAATGGCGATTACGTTCATTGAATGGACTAGACTTTGCAGATTTGATTACGAGGGTACATCAAATCTTTCAGCGCCCCGAAGTGGCTAATCGTTGGCGTCAGCGCTATTCCTATATTGCAGTAGATGAAATGCAAGACACTAGCGAGTTAGAATATGAAGTGATGAACACCATGTGGAAGGGTAACCATATCTTGCTCTGTGGGGATTACTTTCAAACCATTTATGAATGGCGTGGTTCTAATCCGATGACATTAATCGATCGGTATTGCAGAGAGTATAACCCCATAGAATTAGTGTTTGATACAAACTATCGGTCTAATCAGATGCTGTTTAAGGGAGCTTTTTCCATGTTGAAAGATATGTTCCCTCAACGGGTGCGAGAGTTGTATCAAAAAGAACCGAAAGCGATAGCCATACAGCAAGGTGAGCCTATTTCGATATATGCTGCTGCAGATGCTCAGGATGAGGCTAGGTATATATTTCAATCTATTCAACAGCTGAGAATTGGCGAAGAGATGCCTCCTGTAGGAATTTTGGTGCGCACCAATAAACAGGCTATACAATTGAGTGAGTATTTTAAACGATGTAATCGATCCTTGCCAGAAGAGAAACAATTGAAGTTTATTTTGGCAGATGAATTAAAATTTTTCCGACGTTTGGAAATCAAGGATGTATTGGCATTTTTTAAATGCTTAGTGAACCCTTGGGATTTGATGAGTACAAAACGGATCATTCGAACCTTTGTCAAAGGAGTTGGTGATAAGCGCATAGAGGAATTAGAAAGCACAGCAGTGAGAAAAACTGGGTTGCGGATCACCGATTTTATGAGCACAAATATCTTTACACGAGAGCCTTATGAGCAATTAGAAAAAGGGCTAGTGACTAAAGATATCATTGTATTTGATGTGGAAACGACAGGTGTAAATATCATGGAAGATCGCATTGTGCAGATGGCAGCTATCCGCATCGATGAAGAAGGCAATACCATTGATACCTTCGAACGATTTATCAATCCCGGCGTGCCTGTAGGGGATTCAGAATTAGTCCATGGCTTTAGTGATGCGCACTTACAAAAGGTTGGTGGTGATGCACGAACTGTACTGGAAGCATTCAGACAGTTTGCTGATGGGTCCATGATTGTCGGTCATAATGTGCAGTACGATATGAGCATATTAGAGCAAGAGTGTAGCCGACATGGTGTAGCTATGCCAAGGGTACAAGCCATCTATGATACCTTAGATATATACCGTAGGTTCTATCCGAATTTGCCGAACCATAAACTAGAATTTTTAAGTGGATACTTTCCCATTGATCATCAGTCCACTCATAATGCCATGGACGATATTATAGCGACGGGTAAATTATTGGTGTATGCAATGAAAGAAAATATCCTTCCTACGAAAGCACAGCGTATGGCATTTATAAATAAATATAGAGATACATTTGCCAATATTGCTGCCTCTATGGATACTTTACGAAGTAAGTGGACTACGAGTAAACCTACAGAAATTCTTACCTATATTATGAAAGATATGGGCCTAGTGGAGCATTATCAGAAAAAAGTAAAAGAAGATCCCACTGGGGAACGTAGATTAACTAGTATTCGCGAACTATACCGCATCATGAAAGAGTTAGAAGCGGAACATTCACATTATGTAGGACGTGATGGTGTGAAAGAGATATTGGAAATCTCGGCCCTTCACTCGGGAGAGGGCATGTTTCGACGGAAAGGAGATAGCCGTATTCCCATCATTACGGTCCATCAAGCCAAAGGCAGTGAATTTGAGTATGTCTTTATTGCTAGCGCACATGATGGAGGACTTCCCTTCTACTTTGCCGTTAAAGATGGTAAATTAGAAGAAGAAAAACGTATTTTCTATGTGGCGTTAACCCGTGCTAAGAAACACTTGACCATTACCTATGCAAAGGTTAATGCAAATGGGTATTGGCAACAACCAAGTCGATTCTTATCGTCCATTCCAGAAGAATTTATAAAGCGGTTGGGCTCATCATAAAGATATGGGAATTTGTAGGGAATAACTACCCCAATGTTTTCAATCTATGCTATAATAAAGTGTAAATAGTGTACGTTAGGCGCCTATTTACGAAGGTAATACTAATAATGGAAGAACTTTTAGAGCGATGACTTAATGTAGTCATTACGATAGAAAGTTCTATGATGTAATGGAGGCAATTCATATGGGAACCAATGTAGCAACAAGTATGGTAATTGGCACACAATGGGGCGATGAAGGTAAAGGTAAAATCGTTGATTATTTATCTGAACGCGCTGATGTGGTAGTACGTAGCCAAGGTGGTAATAATGCAGGTCATACAGTAGTCGTAGATGGTAAATCTTTCGCATTGCGTTTATTGCCTAGCGGTATTCTTTACGATGATAAAATGAATATCATTGGTACTGGTGTCGTTGTGGACCCTAAGGTATTGTTGGAAGAAATTGTAAACCTTGAAAAAGAAGGTAAAAGTGCAAAATCCTTATATATTTCTGACCGTGCTCACGTGATTTTACCGTATCATAATCGTTTAGATGAAGCGGAAGAATCTGTGAAAGGCGATGCTAAAATCGGTACTACAAAAAATGGTATCGGTCCATGCTATGCAGATAAAGTCAATCGTATTGGCATTCGCATTTGCGATTTAATGGATCCAGTTGTATTTGAGAAGAAACTTAACTTCAACGTAGAATTGAAAAATAAAATGTTAACAGCCGTATATGGTTTTGAGCCAGTTAACTTTGAAGAAATTTTAAAAGATTACTTAGGCTATGCAGAACAATTACGTCCATTTGTAAAAGATACAAACTTTGCCGTGATTGATGCTATCAAATCTGGTAAAAAAGTATTGTTTGAAGGGGCCCAAGCAACGATGCTTGACCTTGATCATGGTACATATCCATTCGTAACTAGCTCTCATCCAGTAGCAGGCGGTGCGTCTGTGGGCGCTGGTGTAGGTCCTAACTACTTAAAAAATATCTTTGGCGTAGTAAAAGCATACTCTACTCGTGTTGGTGAAGGGCCATTCCCTTCTGAACTATTAGATGAAACTGGTGAATACCTTCGTAAAACAGGCCATGAGTTCGGTACTGTTACAGGTCGTTCCCGTCGTTGTGGTTGGTTGGACTTGTCCGTAGTATCCTATGGCGCAGCATTGAACAGCTTAGATTACTTGGCGATTACTCGTTTAGATATCCTAGATGGTTTAGATGAAGTTAAAATCTGCGTAGGTTACACTCGCAATGGTGAGCCTGTACAAGGATTCCCTGCTAGCTTAGATGTATTAGCAGAATGTGAACCAGTATACGAAACATTCCCAGGTTGGAAAACAGATATTTCCGGTATCCGCAAGTATGAAGAATTACCAGAAGCAGCACGTCGTTATGTCGAACGCATTGCAGAAGTAACTGGCGTACAAGTAGGTATCGTTTCTGTAGGTCCTGGTCGTGATCAAACGATTGATTTAGTGAATGTATTTGCTTAATCGTAATGTACCATGTAGAGACCCATTTTGGGTCTCTATTTTATTTATGGCAGATTGATGTGTATATGAAAGTAAGGAGATCGCACTATGAAACGATTGTCCGTAGCACTCTCTCAGGATGTGACAGAACTGTTGAAAGAGTACATAACATATCCTACGGTGGATGTGGAGACGGCAGACTTTACGGAGGTGTCTGCCATCGTGGTCAGTGATACGTATGTTAAAGATGTGGTTCACCATCCACAGGTGCAAGCCTTTTCCATTCCTCTCTTTGTAATCACAAAAGATGGAGATGCTCTTATTAAAGCTGGTGATTATTTGCCGAACATGAGGATATATACGGCACATACATTAGATGAACTTAGAATGACAGAGGATGTTGAGACTGCGGCCATACGCTATGAATATGCTGTGTTGCCACCATTCTTTAGAACCCTAGCTATGTACTCTACTAATGGCAATCTTCAATTTGATTGTCCCGGACATCAAGGGGGTGACTTCTTTAAAAGGCATCCCGCAGGGCGTGCTTTTTACAATTTTTATGGGCAGAATGTATTTACCAGTGATTTATGTAATGCAGATGTGAAGTTAGGAGACTTACTCATTCATGAAGGACCTGCTTGTGATGCACAACAGCATGCAGCGGATGTATTCAATGCGGATAAAACCTATTTTGTATTGAATGGTACCTCTTCCGCCAATAAAATGGTTCTCAATGCCTTGTTGGCACCAGGAGATGTGGTGCTCTATGATAGAAATAACCATAAGTCTATTTCTCATGGTGCTTTAGTGCAAGCGGGGGCGATACCAGTGTACTTGGAAACGGCACGAAATCCATTTGGATCCATCGGTGGGATTCTAGATCATTGCTTTGAAGAAAGCTATATCCGTCAGTTAGTGGCGCAAAGAGATCCAGAGAAAGCAAAGGAAGAACGGCCTATTCGGTTGGCAGTGATTCAGCTAGGTACCTATGATGGTACTATGTATAATGCACGACAAGTGGTAGATCGGATTGGACATCTTTGTGATTATATTTTGTTTGATTCTGCTTGGGTAGGATACGAACAATTTATTCCTATGATGAAAGATTGCAGTCCTTTATTATTAGAATTAGGACCAAATGATCCGGGTATTCTCGTGACGCAATCAGTACATAAGCAACAAGCGGGCTTTTCTCAAGCCTCTCAGGTGCATAAAAAAGACAGACACATCAAAGGACAAGCGCGGTATGTAAACCATAAACGGATGAACAATGCCTTTATGATGCATGCCTCTACATCGCCCTTTTATCCCTTGTTTGCATCCTTAGATGTGAATGCTAAAATGCATGAAGGATTAGGTGGTCAATTTCTGTGGAAAGAGTGCGTAAAAGTGGCCATCGAGGCTCGTAAATCAGTGCTAACACGATGTCAGTACATACGACCACTAGTGCCACCTATGGTGCATGGTCAACGTTGGGAAGACGGTAATACGGAACGCATGGCAGAGGACCTATCCTACTTCCGTTTTGAACCGAATGGAAAATGGCACTCCTTCCAAGGCTATGGAGAGAACCAATACTTCATTGACCCTTGTAAGTTTCAACTGATTACACCTGGTATTGATGTAGAAACAGGAGACTATGAATCTTTTGGTATACCGGCTACGATTTTGGCGCATTACTTGCGAGATCGCCATATCATCCCAGAGAAATGCGATTTAAATACCATATTATTCTTAATGACGCCAGCGGAAACGAAGAAAAAGATGGATCAATTAGTATCTCATTTAGTGGAGTTTGAAAGGCTCATCGATAGAGATGCTCCGTTGGAAGAAGTATTGCCCTATGTGTATCATCAACACTGGAAGGCCTATGATGGATATACAATTCGTCAACTTTGCCAAGAAATGCATGATTTTTATAAAGATCGTAATGTGAGTGATTTACAACGGAAATTATTTTTACAAGAGTGTTTTCCTGATTATGTAAAATCACCGCAAGAAGCGAACTTTGATTTTGTTCGAGGCCATGGCGAGTTAGTGCCTGTGTCTGAGGCAGTGGGGCGTATGGCGTTAGAAGGAGCCTTGCCATATCCACCAGGAGTGCTCTGTGTACAGCCAGGTGAGCGCTGGTCAGAGACGGCACGAGATTATTTCTTAGCCTTAGAAGAAGGGATTAATCGATTGCCTGGCTTTGCCCCAGAAATTCAAGGGGTGTACTTGCAAGAGCAAGAGGATGGCACTAAAAAAGCCTTTGCCTATGTTTTACAAAAGTCCTATGAATCGCGATAGTATAGAGGATTCTATATATAAATTTGTACTCACAATGAATAGAAATGGTGTATCGTACTTGTATGATACACCGTTTTTATATATACTTGTATATGAATGCATAAAACTATTTCATAGCGTGTAGACCGTACAGAATGCCTATAGGCTATAAAGTAGTTATAGATACAAATATTCTTACATAGGTATAGGAAACTTGAGCGAAAAGCTCACTAGATTAAATAGGAGTGTATATGTTAATACAAGATAAACATGCAGTAGAGCAACGGTTGTTAATTCAATCGGCCATACTCATGTCATTTGTGGCTATAGGGGGCACTATGATGGGGGTCTTTAGCGGATCTAGTGCCATCTTGCTAGATGGGGTCGTGTCCTTTATTGCCGTGATTATTAAAGTGATGATGATCATCACATCCCGATTAGTATCAAATGAAACAAGCAAACGCTTTCAGTTTGGCTATTGGCAGTTTGAACCCTTAGTGTTGATTGCAGAAGGTAGTTTTACCTTGTTGATTGTAAGTTATGCCTTTTTATCGGGACTGACGGATTTATTGGGTGGCGGTCGTGCTGTTCATGTGGGACCAGCTATCATCTATGCTACAATTTTTACCATTGCTGATACGTGCTATTATTTCTATGTGCACCAAATCAATAAAAAATTACAATCTAATTTGGTAAAATTCGATAATATTAGCTGGTCCATCGATGCTATGTTAGAAGCTGGGATTTTAGTTAGCTTTTTAGTGGCTTTTGGGCTAGAACATTTTGGCTATGCAGAATGGGCGGTCTACGTGGATCCTATTGTGCTCATTATTTTATCGTTACAAATGATGCCGTCTGCTTTAAAAATTATCATTCCATCGGTGAAACAAATTATGGGTGTAGCGCCTTTGAAATTACATAATCGAATCCAATTTATTATGGATTCTTTCATGGAAAAGTATAAATTTAAAGATTATGTCACTAGTGTACAAGCCTATGGGAATGTAAAAATGATTGAAATTGATATTTTAATTCCTAAGAATTTCCCAAAACAAACCATTGTAGAATTAGATGAAATTCGCAAT